>CALRVU010000001.1:0-23843 GCA_943371685.1 Bordetella parapertussis
TGGCGTACTGCCAGTTGAAGACCACGTCATCGGCAGTAAAGGGCTTGCCGTCGTGCCAGGTCACACCTTTCTTAAGCTTCCAGACCACGCTTTTGAAGTCGGCGGCCAGGCCGCCGTTGTCGCGGCTGGGGATCTCGGCGGCCAGCACCGGCAGCAGGTTGCCGTCCGCATCCCAGCGGGCCAGGCCCTCGTAGAACACCGACGAGCCCTCTTCGTCCTTGGTGCCGGTCGCAAAGTGGGGGTTGAGCAGCGTGGGCGCCTGCCACATCAGCAGCCGCAGCGGGCCACCGCCACCGCGCTTGGTCGGCTTGTAGGGGCTGGCCTGCCCCAACACCTGCGCTTGCGCCGGGCCGGCCTGCATCAGCAAGGTGGCGGCCATGGGCAGCGACAAACCCAGCGACATCATCTGACCCAGAAACTGGCGACGCGGCAGCTCGCCGGCCCGCACTTGTTCGATCAGTTCTCGCAACGCTTGCTCTTGCATTTCAGGCTCCCCACTCGTTCAGCCGCACGACCGACGCGGCCGGCGAAGTGTATCGGCAGCGATGCGGCAGCCTGCGGGGCTTGAAGCAAAGGCCGTGCCCTGGGTTGGAGGATCGCCGAGCCGCCGAAAGCCCCCCAGGCTATCCCTCCAGCGAGTGAGGCGCTCCACCGCGACAACACCTATCGTTAGAACATCCAACGCCATCACTGGGCAGCAACACCCTGCCCAAGAAGCTTGCTAGCCAGGCGACGGCCGGGCAAAGTACATTCCCAACGACCGCTGCTTTTGTCGGTTGGTTACGCGGTGCGAATCAATCAGCCAACGACCGAAAACATGAAATACCCGAACAGCTTGCATTCGCTTTGCCGCGTCAGGTTATACAGATCCGCGCCGAGGTTGCGCGGCGAAGCTGCCGCCTCATATCGCGGTTAAGCGCAATGAAGTCGTCCGCGCACGATGCACAGTTTCTTGAAGATCTCCGCTCTCGCTTCAACGCTGGCGAGAAGTTGAAGTACGTGTTCTTCTGGGGTCATCAGGCAAGCAAGGGTGGCGTAACAGCGTCATGCTTTAGCCAGTGGTACGGTGCTTCTTTTGTTATTGAAGGCCAATGCTACCCAACAGCAGAACACTTCATGATGGTTGAGAAGGCAGCGCTATTCGACGATCAAGCGACCAGGGCACAGGTCCTCCAAGCGCCAAATCCGGGCGCGGCCAAAGCGCTTGGTCGGCAGGTACGTGGATTCGATGAAGCAATCTGGTTGGAAAACAGGTTCACCATCGTTACCAAGGCGAACAAGGCAAAGTTCGCTCAGAACCCAGAGTTGGGTAGGTTCCTCAAGCAAACTGGCTCACGCGTCCTTGTAGAAGCGAGCCCTGTGGACAGAATCTGGAGCATAGGTCTCGCCCAAGACGATGACCAGGTGACCAACCCAACCCTCTGGCGTGGCCTCAATCTGCTAGGTTTTGCTCTAAGGGGGGGTGCGCGATGACGCTTAACCAGTCGCTCAACTGCACCCGCAACCGCATGCCGCCTTCTGGCCACATTTCATTTTGACCCTTCGGCGTCCTGCCGTCGCGGGCCGGTTAGCTAAACGTTAGATTTCACAGAAACAATGCGCCAAGACTGGACCCTCAAGGAAGTCGTTGAACCAAAGACAGGCAAAATCCACCGCCTATATTGGTACAAAGGAAAAATGTGCAAGCGTGTGCTTCTCGATAGTCCAATTGCGAGACAGCTTGCAGGCTACGTCCTTATTGAAAAGGATCTAAGAAGCGCATTGGTCTGGCTAAAGGAGATTGACCAGATTCGAGGCAGTGATGCATTTCTAGACAAGAAGGGCAGCCGCAGCGCAAAAGATCGAGATCGATACAACATAGTAAAGGGATTGTTTGTCGCTACGCTGACTTTCTATGGCAAAGCATTTGCACAGTGCGAAGGACGACGCATAAAGCTCGAACGTCGCCAGATTGATGCGGAGTTCCAGGGCGCTCACGACGAAGCAATTTCGTTGCGAAATAATTTTGCCGCCCATAGTGGTGCAAAGTTATTAGAGACCGCAGAAATTGCTATAGTCTTGCCACCGAAATCAAAATCGAGCCTACTGCCACAACTCTACCGCGAAATGAATCAACCGGATTTTGCTTTGATAACCGAGGAGGGGAAGTCACTTGCCGAACTAGTAGAGCATGCAAGACAAATTCCACTGCGGAAGATTAGCGAACTGACTGACAAGCTGCTTCAAGAAGAAGTATTACCAAAAGGCTATGCCTATTGGGCCGCAAAGTGAAACCTAACTTGGCGCTCAACCTGACACTTTGCGGGGGCCTTGCTCTCTTCTTAATAAAAAATGAGTAGCACTCAATACATCCGTCAACTAATCGCCGATACAGACGAAGTTATTCGTGGCGTACTAACTGGCGCACGTGACCTCGAAAAGCAAAACCCAACTTATGAGAAACTTCGTCGAAGACTAGAAGCTCTGCAGCCACTCATTGGCCCACCGCCTGACTTCATCGCAAAGTCCCCGGACCTTTGGAAACTTTGGAATGGCTATGTAAAAGGCACTTTGCTTAGCTACGATTCGCGAAGGGAATTCCTAAATAAAGAACTAGTCAGTTACTATGATAAAAAAATATCAAAGATAACAACAGGCACCTTCGAAACGGAACTCATACACCGCGACCTCGCCTTGCTCGACAAGGTCGGCAGCGGCGGGTATGGTATTGTTTATTCTGCAGACCATATCGCACTTCAAGAAAAGCGCGCGATTAAGAAATTGGAGCCGCTATTCGCTAGCGATGAAGAAACTGTCAAGGCACTTCGCAGGTTCTCAAGGGAAGTATCAATCCTTTACAAAATCGCCCATAAAAATATCGTCCGTGTTTACGATGCCGGAATCGCTGGAGGGTTTCCATATATCGTCATGGAGTACGTCGACGGGGACAACTTGGGGCGAGTAGTCGAAAAGAATGGCGTTCTGGACCAAGGCTCAGCCAAAGAGATTATGCTGCAAATTGCACACGCCATTACGGCGGCACACCAATCGAATATTATTCATCGCGACCTGAAGCCATCAAACATAATGTGGGACGGCGAAAGAGTCGTTGTTCTGGATTTTGGCGCAGGACAATGGATAGAGAAAACTCTGTCAACAAGAATAACAACCGGGCTTGTGGGAACAGTTGGCTACATTGCAGACGAACTACAGAGCGATCCCGAGCTGCTAAACAAAAATCTCGACTGCTACGCACTTGGGGTCATATATCACTTCTTGCTTACTGGGCGCACACCAAACACAGGCGATCCAACATATTACATGAATGAAATTTCGGTACCACCCGAAACACAAGCCATTATTCTTAAGGCCATGGCACCACCGGCCAAAAGACACCTTGATGCCCCGTCTTTCCTTGCCGATATTTCTGGACAGTCAACAACATAGTCCACATATAACCTAGCTATCGGCTGAACCGTCGGTTCGATCTGCCCGAGATGGTCAGCCCTCAATCGCCGACTGTGTTTTGGCCGCCCCAACCCGGCAGCGGGTTATCTGCGCGACGGCTGAGCTTCGTACCTAATCAGGAGCCCCTATGTGCATTCACAAGTTTAGATTTGTGCGAGCATCCAGCCCCCCGAAGTCAGACCAGCGCTTTGAATCCACACCAATTAGGTTTGCTCCGTAATAACTAAAAAAAGCTGAGTAATGATTTTGCTTTGTTATTGCATCCATGCAGCTTCTAACAATTATCTGACGCTCCAGCGAAGCCATGTCTTCTCCGTACAAGTTGATCATTGGCAGCCAGTTGTAGAGAGATCGACAGTTATCGAAGACGAACATATCTAGATACATTTCTCTGCTCTTTGCCTGATAGCTCGCCCTCCAATGTTGATCTGTATTTGCATGGTAGGAGTTTCCCATGTGATTGATGGCTAGCTCTATCCACAAATGGGGCATCGGTACGTCACAAAATACTCCTCCATGTGGGTCAGGCAGGTTGGAAATCACCCTCTCAATCGATTCCGAAAGCATGTCGGACAACACTTCTTTGTACGAATATCTTGCATTTCTCAGCAGATCGTACAACTGAATGCTGTCGATCAGAGATGCTGATCCGTTCTTTTTTGAGAATTGGTCATACCAATATTTTCCTAGATTAGTTTTTGATTTCTTTAGTCGAAGATAAAAATTCCACATGGGGAATTCTTGATGGTCGCTGAATACCTCCCCACAAGAAGGCTGAAGATTTTCTCTTAAATCATCAACATCTTCATGTTGATCTTCGAATTCGACATTGCCAGTTGTGCCCATCCTATCGATGCAAGACTTTATGGCCAAATCATCAATCTTCAGAAGCATTCTTTTTAGTGCGGGATTTGTGGCAACCCTCCACATTGGTTGTATATAACCAGCAATCATGGTTGGATAGTGACTGCAAAATGCACTATAAGCGGCCGCAAAGTTCGAGCGAATTGCTTTTTCGTATACAGGCTCATCCTTCACCTCATCCAGGTACCCTTCTGCAGTTGCGCAATCAAGTTGATCTTGATCAATAAAACCATGCGCATCTACCCCTTCAGTGAAATATCCAGCATTTTCAGGCCCCAAGAGCAAATCGGACTCGATGAACGGCTGACTCCTAAAGTAGGATGAAAGAAACTCAACATTTTCGTCTGTTATATCTGGAAGGCAACTGTTTACAACGAGAATTCCAAGATCACTCAAAGAGTCATTTTCAAAGACAGCGTTTATTGTTAGCAGTGGCTTCGACTGCTTGCTGAAAAGCGGTGCCGTGAAGTCAAGATAAATTATGTCGAACTTGAAGGATGTAATCTTCAATAGGTCAGAGATTGTTCCGTTAAAAATCTTAAGCGTCGAGTACTTTTCTTTTGCCTCTCGCAACGCAGTATGATACGTATCTTTGTCAGATTCAATTGCCCATACATTTTCAATTTGTATTCCTAGATCAACCATAATTGCCAAGTCGTTTTCGGGCTCTGGGCCGCAAAAGTAAGCGACCTTCAGTTGTTGAGGTTGTCTTGTTTCGTAGGAGTTGTTGGAGAATTTGGTCCAAGCATCGATGAATTTTTCATCGGGATTTTTCCCTGTGTGTTTACAGAGAATCTCGTCGAAAGCATAATCCCAGAGTCTACGAATATAGTTTGGCTGGAGAATTCTCTGAATTTCTCTTTCAACGGTTAATTTTTTGATTGCATTTGACCAAATTTCAACCCTGCTCTTTTCCTTGATTTCTTGCTTGTAAGTGTTGCCGTGGCTCATCATTCTGATTATTCAAAAAGTGGGTTAACTCATGAGACGCGTTCAGGCTCGCCAATGCTTTTCAATAACGCGTTGTACTGCACCTTGTCAGATCTAAAGATCTTATCAAGTACATAGTTTGCGACTTTCGCTATCTCAGGAATTTCCACCGGCTTGAATCCACGATCCGGGACTTCAGCCAGATGAGAAAATTCGTTACTTAAACGAGTTATAAGCGCTACGGCTGCATCTTCCTCCTCACCAAAGAACTTCTTTATCCTTTCAAAAGAATCGTTCTTATCGTCGTGGTACGGATACTTGAAAAATAAGAATGATTCAAGGAATTTGCGCAAGTTGTTGCCAAAGCCAAAGAAGGGTTCATGACTCACAAGAGCAGCAGCCTGGTCTTTGCACTTATATATTTGGTGAAAGAGATAGTGGAATTCAGTGATGTAGTCCTTGAGATAGGACGGCATTGGAACAATATTGCTGGAAGCGCCGTTCCTTTCAATCAAGAAATTCTCATGATCGCTCATACTTTTTGTCTTATTCTCGCCAACTGGAATCTTCTTTGTCGGAACAGAAAGACGCTTGAGATACTTCAGGAAGTCTAGGTTGTGGGTGGAGATAAAAAGCTGCTTGTACCGGTATTGATTAGGGCCGCCAGCAGTCTTGATAGGCTTGGTAAGTAGACTCTCTATCAAACTGAACATGAAGAAGATGTGATTGCTATCTAGGCTTGAGATTGGGTCATCAATGTAGATGATGAGGTCTTTGCCCTTGCTTTCGGAGTTATCAAGCTTTGCCATGAAGTAGCAGAAGGCGATGAGACTGCATTCGCCCTCGCTTAGGTTGTATGCAGCCTTGCCATTTCTGGTAATCTCAAACTTGACCGTGGCACTACCCGCATCCTCGCGTGGTTCCAGCCTCAATCCGTCATGCCCGAAGAAGTTGGTTAGAAGAGCGGAAACTCTGTCTGCACCTTTCCTCTCATCCTTCTGTCTTGCTCTAAGCGACTGAATCTCTGCCTCGGCGTCGCGAATCTCTTTATCAGCGTCGGAGAACGCCGTGCTTGCGGTGTCGGCGGTGGTCTTAAGGGTGGCGATCCGGCCAAGCTCCTTGTCATAGGTTATGGCTTCAGCAAAGGCGAACACGTCAGCCAGACGAAGTGCCTCTCTGGCGCTGGTTTTGTCATTTTCCAACGTAGCAGTCTTGCCGTTGCTAGTGCAGATCAGAGCGTTTATGTCGGCCACATGCTTTGCGATTTCCTTTGCGTCGTGAGCAGGAGTCTTGAGAGTCGTGGGCTGGAACAGGTTGTTCTTCCGCGTCTCAAGCGACTTCTTCAGCGCCTCCAGATCTTTCTTGTAGAAGTCCAGTGCTTGAGACAGAGCTTTGCTGCTGATTTCAAACGCAGTGCGCTCGGCAGCGTAGAGCTGCGCACCCGTGAAGGTGTTGAGGCCCGCGACGGTGCCAATTTCGGTCGTCACTGACGTGATAGCCGCATCCAAGGCTGTTTCCAGATCGCCAGATTCCTTGCTGAAATGCTCATCGAGCACCTGCCAAATGTCGTGCGGCAGATCCTGTCGGCAGAAGGCACATGTATCGCGCTTCTCGCGGTGGTGCCCCATACCCTGCTTGACCCAGAGTTGCAAGGCGCTGTCTTTGAGCAGTTCCTCAATGGCCTTGGTTGGCGTGATCGTCTTGGACAGTAACGGTTCGGCTTTGGACGTCAAGGACTCCAGCTTGAGGGTTACGGCCAGGGTGCCAGTGATGTCAGGCAGGGCTTCCTGCTTAAGCAGACTCAGTTTGACGGCCTGCTGCTCAGTCGAGAGAGCGACGAAGCCTGCATTCTTGGTGTATGCAATGTCGCTTTTGATATGTCCAATGTTGTAGACAGCACTGCCATACTGACGATTCTTCTTGATCTTGTCATTGGCATGGATGCGTAGTTTTTCTTCTATGTCACTGGACGCCGAGGTGTGGGCAGACTTGGCGCGATCACGGTCCTTCTTTTTGGTTTCTAGAGCATACCGAAGTCCTGCCTTGCCTTCCACGCTGCCAAGCTTGGCTTCGATCGCAGCGATGGCGTCGTCAATCTCTTTGTTCTGCTCACCGACGATTGCAAAGGTCTTGATAACACCACCGGCTTCCTGATTGACTAGAAAGCTGAGGTTGTCGGTGACGAAGTCGCGGTTGTAGACCCGCACGTCATAGTTGTGGGTTAGCAAGTCAGTATGGGTGACAGCACCTTTGTCGCCAGTCAGGGTGAAGGCAGAACCGACATAGTTGAGAGGAAGTTTGCGAGTTTCCAACGAACGAAAGATGCGCGAAAGGGTGGTCTTGCCTGAGTAGTTCCGCCCGTAGAGGATGTTCAGTCGCTGGAAGGGCTTGACGCCACTGCTGTCCTTGACGGCCTTTTTCCACTCTAGCCCTTGGAAGCTGCCGAAGCTGGCTATGTCTATTTGGCTAATCACGGATCTCATCCCCCGTAGTGGCCTTGCGGCCATTTGCAACAGAACCTTGATCCAGTCTACAAGGGATGGGCAAACTGGGCCAGCGCGAAATGTCAAAGCAGCGCAGGGGCTAATGAGAGACAGATCTCATTGGGATGGTTGTCTGCTCCTTCTTGATCACCTTGGCTGTTGCCGGCCCCCGGAGCTCACGTGGCTAGAGAAGATCGTAGCCTTCTCATTAGCAAGTCTCTGTGTAGAAAATTATCTTGGTTATTAACCTCCAGTGATTTGGTTTTTTTCCGTCTTGTGGAGTGCTTCTGTTTTGGCTGCTGTTGCTATATTTTTATTGGCTTTGCTTTCGTTTTGCTGCTTTAGATCAAGTTTTACTTCAAGCCACGCGACTGCGATGTCCCGATCAGAGTCGCCCTGACACATGCGCAGCAGGGCCTGTCGACAATGATGCATCTCGAGTCTCCTGCGCGCCATCCCTGTCCCCCCGGGCAAAAGACCCAAGGGTAGAGATGGCGCCGCTTCATTTCGAGACGCCCGTTGCCCAGCGCCTGCTGGCTCCTATATGCCGATCATCAACTAGCACCATTACGCCGTTCACGCAGTGGCTCCAATATGCCGATCCGCAACTGGCTCCTACATGCCGATCACGGACTGGCTCCCATATGGCGGCCTGTGACAAGGCCGTCGCCGGCGCGCACATTACCGGTCACCATCACCCGACGGTGGGCTGCCAGCACCGCGGGCAGGGTCTCGATGCGGGCCTCGAACACCGGGCAGGCGTCGTCGATGGTGATGTGGTGGCCGTAGCGCATGGACTCCGTGTCATTCATCGCCCGCAATCGCTATGCCCTGAACAGTTCCTGCCGTCGACGATGGCGAGATTCAGGCAACAATCTTCAGCACATCGGTATTCACCATCCAGGGGGTCTCTGTCATGTCTGCCACTCACGATGCTTTTGACCTTGGGCGATTCAAGATCGCTCGCCGCACGTTCTTGACCGTCGGCGCCGGCCTTTGCGCCAGCCAACTGACGGGCTGTTCCGGCATGGCGCCGAATTCTTCGGCGCCAGAAGGAATGACCGTAGCGCCGGGCGAGGCCGGTTTCCTAGTCGGTTCGATCGGGCTCAGGCGTGGGGACTATTTCACCCACGGTCTTGGATCCTTCCGCCGATTGGGTGCGCCACCGACCGAGAAGATCGGATATTTCAAGCTCAACGCTTCAGGCATCCCCGGTCTCAACTCGAGAGTGGATCTGAAGGCGGATGGAATCGACTGGCAGGTGTTTGCCATGGCTCTTTTGCCGGGCGAGTATGAAGTCAGGTATGCATCGGCCAGTGCCGCCTGGGGCACGCAGGGCAACACTTTGCTCTACGGGGCAGATCCGAAAGAATCTTTCACCATCGTCAAAGGTCGTGCCACCTACTTTGGCTCGTGGGAACTTCGGAGGGCTGACCTGGGCTCCAGCGGCGTTCCGGCCGCCGCCAGGTTCAACATCACCGACGCGCGCGCCCGAGACCTTGATTACATCAAGCGCCAATCGCCGCTCATCACTGAATCCACGATCGACCTGCAGCTGCCCCGCCAGACGAACATGCTGCTGACGGTCCAACGCTGACGTCTCGGGAGACCTCCCGAATCGAAACCGACTCGGGCCTCCCTTGCCGTTCGTGCTGCCACCCGGTTCACGACAACGAACACGACTGGGCTTCCGCGGGGGGTGCGAGTCAACCCGGTGGAAGTCCAGTGAGGCGCCGGGAGCGGACCTTCAATCGAATTGGAACCTCCATGCCACTCACCCTCTCAAGGCCGAGTTGGAAGCACTTGGCGATACCGCTCTTCATGACTTTCGGGTTTCCTCTGCTCGTGCCGGCATTGATGCTTGCGCGCGCATGGGCCGAGCCAGGACTGTTCCCCTCTGCCGCCGGACTGCCATTCCTTTCGCTGCTCGTGGCATACGTCTACTTTCCAATGGCGATGGCCAGTAGAGGCATCTTCAACAAGAGCAACGCACTGAAGTCGGTGCTCCTTGGCTTGGCGGCATATGAAATCTATCGCCAGCTCCTCGTCATCGCTTACAAGGCTTCCGGAACATCGTTCAGCGAGGTCATTCAGCAGCACTGCGGCGGGGATGTCGATGTCCTTCAAGCAGCCAGCGCGTGTGTCGGCGTTGTAGCCGCAACTCTGTTCTGGTCGAGCCTGCTTCTCTGGCTGGTCCCGGCCGCACTGCTCTGCTCCATTTCCCGCCGTCGTGTACCCATTCCACTCGGGCACAGCGAGGCCTGACGAATAGGGCTAGATGTTGGACAGCTTCGACAACCGTCACATGCAACGCGCCACAGTGAGTTCTTTAGCCCGGCATGGAATCATCTTGATTGAGGGGATTCTTGTCGCTGCCATTGCCTGGTTCTCGCTGGCATTTTTCGATGTCCTCCTCAGTTCGGGTGCCGCCGGGCCCAGCTGGAGCGACCTTGCCGGCGTCTACCTCGTTTACCTAATGGCGCCGCTTCTCGTTGTGCTGTCCAGCCTCAGCGTTCTCAAGTGGCAATGGCGTTCATCTGGTCCAAGCTATGGACCTTTCGTCCTGTTGCTTGCGGCAAACGCGTCACTCGCTCACTCTTGGGGAATGCATTCCTACCCCGCCCAGAGCGTTGCCTTCAGCCTGGGTGCATTGGCACTTTCGTCTGCCTCAGTATTCGGCTCATTACGGTTACAACGCCGCCTTCGCGAGACGGCTAGTCGGGAGGCCGGGAGTTCCTAGCCCCACCATGTAGGTTGGTAGTGGGCGGTTCAACCAATCTGCCCACGGTGCTGACTGCAAGCCGCGTCACTCCCCCGACAACGGCACCGCCCACCCCGCACCCCTCGCCAACTCAGGCGGCACCACCAGCGTCTGCGGCGAGCTGGCGCGGGCTTTCAGCGCCAGCACCTGATCGCCGGCGCCGGGCTCGGACGCCACCAGCCAGTGGGCGGGGCCGTCGCCGGCGCGCACATTGCCGGTCACCAGCGCCCGGCGGCGGGCAGCCAGCACGGCGGGCAGGGTGTCGATGCGGGCCTCGAACACCGGGCCGGCGTCGTCGATGGTGACGTGGTGGCCGTAGCGCAGGCCCTCGGCCGTCAGCGCGGCCATCAGCAGGCGGGTGGACGGTGGCACCTGGGCGATGGCCGCCTGGGCCGCGGGCGGCAAGAAGGACACATAAATGGGCTGGCGCGGCAGCAGGGCCGCCACATGGCTGCGCCATGCCGGGCCGCAGCGCTGGGCCGCCTGGGCCAGATCACCGGCATAAAAGTGCCGGCCCAGGCCCTGCCAGAACGGCGACTGGCCCGCAGCGTCGCGCTGGCCGGGCAGCTCGACGATGAGCTGCGGCGCCACGGCGGCCCGCTGGCGCGCCATCAGCAACAAGGCGCTGCGCAGCAGATGCTGCAGGGCGGCGGCTTGCACGGCCAGGGTGGCGGCCGGGTTCCAGGCCACATCAGCCAGCTCGGCCGCGCCGGTGTGGTCATTGCCCAGCAGCAGGGTGTTTTGCTGATGGAACAGGTCCAGCGCCTTGGCGGCGTGGACCACGCAGCCGACGTGATACCAATGGCGCAGGCGCTCGCGGCCCATGACCGGGCGCATGCGCAGGCAGGCCATGGGCTGGGGGCGGCCGTCGTCGGCCTGGCCAGACTCACCCAGGCTCAGGGTCTCGGCGGTCAGTGCCATCTCGGCCAGCAGCCAGCGCTCGCTGTGGCTGGGCTCGGGCAGGTGCTGATCAGCGCCAGCGGGCAGCCAGGCTTTGAGGCGTGGCAGGTCAGCCGCCAGGACCGGGCGGATGCGCCAGCTGACGCCGGCAGGCATGGGCGGTGGGCACTGGCGCTCACCCGAGCGCGGACGCGGGATCGAGCTCATCGCGGCACCTCCAGCTCTTCGGACAACAGGCTCAGGCTCAAGGCATCGCCGTCTTGCAGGCCCAGGTGGGCCACGGCAGCGGCGGGCACGGCGGGCCGGCCGCCCCGGGCCTCGCTGCGCAGCAGCGTGGCGCAAAAGCTGGCCCGGCCGGGCGCGGCCGCCAGGTGCCAGCGGGCGCCGGGCAGGGCTTGCGGCACGGCCTGCCAGTCGCGGGCCACGCGGCGCCGGGCGGCGCTGCGCAGCATGGGCAGGCGGCCCTCCACCGTGGGGCCGCCGTCAAACAGGTTGATGTAGGTCTCGCCCTCAAAGCCTTCCTCCTGCAGCAGGCGGAAGGGCAGCTCGGCCACCGGGTGCAGCTGGCCCAGCGCCCACTGGGCTTGCTCGGGCAGCAGGGGCACATAGATGGGCGACTGCGGCAGCAGCTCGGCGATCAGGCTGCGGCCGGGGCCGCTGGCCAGTTGCTCGGCTTGCGGATAGTCGCGGTTGAAGAAGCGCCGGCCCACGGCATCCCAAAACGGGCAGCGGCCGGTGTCGTCGGCCAGGCCGGGGTGCTCAGACGCGATGCGGTCGGCAAAGCGATCGGCAAACTGGGCGATGAACATCAAGCGCCCGCGCGACAGCAGGACCGGCGCCAGCGTGTCGGCATAGGCCGGGTCGATGTGGAAGCCGGTCAGCAGCGTGGCGCCGGTCAGGTCATGGCACAGGTGCAGGGTGTGGATGCGGTTGCGGGCCTGCAGCTCGGGGCTGAACTGGACGACGAACTCGTTGCGATAGCTGTAGAAGCGGTCATGAAAGCCGGCGCTGGCCACGATGCCGCTGGTGCCGATCAAGCGGCCGCCCTGGGCCCGGTCCTCCAGCACGAACAGATAGCTCTCTTCGCCGCTGGCGTCGTCGTCGCTGGCAAAGGACTTGATCGACAGGGCCAGTTTCTCGCTCAAGGCGGTCGGATCGGGGCTGAGCGAGCTGATGCCGATGGCGCTGTCGGCGGCCATCTGGGCCAGGGCGGGCAGGTCGTCGGGCGCGGCGGGGCGCAGCACAAATCGGCCGTCCTGCCCGTCGGGGACTGGTGTCGTCATGGGCTCTCCTGGTCTGCGGGCGTGGATGGCATGGCGGGTGCCTGAGTGGCCTCGGCCCGCCAGGCGGCTGCACGCTGGCTGCGCTCGTCGCGCGGCGTGTGGCCAAAGCAGGACCGGTAGGCATTGGAGAAGTGCGGCCCCGAGGCAAAGCCGCAGGACAGGGCAATCTGCAAGATCGACAGGTTGGACTCGCGCAGCAGGCGCCGGGCCTGCTGCAGGCGCAGCTCCAGGTACCAGCGCGAGGGCAAGGCATCGAGGTGCTGCTTGAACAGCCGCTCCAGCTGCCGGCGCGACACCCCCACCAAGCGCGAGATCTCCTCGGTCGGCAGCGGCTCGCCCAGATTGGCTTCCATCAGGGCCACGGCTTCGGCCAGCTTGGGTGAGCCGCCGCCCTGCGGCAACTGGCTGGGCACGCGCTGGCGCTCGTCGCGGCCGCGCAGCCGCTCCAGGCCCAGCTGGGCCAGCAGGCTCTGGCCGATGCGTGGGCCGTGGCGCTCAGTCAGCCAGGCGATCATCATGTCCAGGCTGGCCTGCTGGCCGGCGCAGCTCAGGCGCTGCGGCTCGATCTCATAGAGCTGCTGCGACACCAGCACGTCTTCATGGCGCTCGGCCAGAGCGGCAATGGCCGACCAGTCCACCGTGCAGCGCAGGCCCTTGAGCAAGCCGGCCTCAGCCAGCCAGGCGGCGCCGCTGCCCATGCCAGCCATCCAGATGCCGCGCTCGGCCTGCTGCTGCAGCCAGGGCAAGACCACAGGCGCCAGCGGATCGTCGGTGGCCCAAGGCCGCTCACTGACGACGAACACGGCGTCGAGTGCCGGCACCTGGCTCATCGGCAGCGTCAGCAGCGTGGCCCCTGAGGACGCCGCCACGCCACCGCCCGCCACCGACAGCAGCAGCGGCTCGTAGGCCGGCGCGTCCAGCAGTAGGTTGACGGCGGACAGGGACTCCAGCGCACCGGCGAGCGAGCTCAGGCCCAGGCCCGGCAGCAGCAAAAAGCCGATGCGCTGCACGCCCGCCCCGGGGTTTACTTCAGCCCACCCGACAGGAACTGGCGCAGGCGCTCGCTGCGCGGCCGCACCAGCACCTCGCGCGGCAGGCCCTGCTCTTCCACCAGGCCTTGGTGCAAGAACACCGCCTGGCTGGCCACCTCGCGGGCAAACTCCATCTCGTGGGTGACGACCAGCATGGTCCGGCCTTCGTCGGCCAGCTCGCGCATCACCTTCAGCACCTCACCCACCAGCTCGGGGTCCAGCGCCGAGGTCGGCTCGTCAAACAGCATGACCTCCGGGTCCATGGCCAGGGCGCGGGCAATGGCCACGCGCTGCTGCTCACCACCCGAGAGCTGCGAGGGATGCACGTTCATGCGGTGCGACAGGCCGACCCGGGCCAGCAACTGCTCGGCCTGGGCCTGGGCCTCGGCCTTCGACCGGCCCAGCACCTGGATCGGCGCTTCCATCACGTTCTGCAGCGCGGTCAGGTGCTGCCAGAGGTTGAAGCTCTGGAACACGAAGGCCAGCCGGGTGCGCCAGCGGCGCAGTTGGGCGGCGTCGCTGGCGCCCAGGCTGCCGTCGCGCTCGCGGCGCAGGGCCAGGGTTTCGCCGTTCAGGGTGAAGGTGCCCTCGTGCGGCTGCTCCAGCAGGTTGAGGCAGCGCAGCAAGGTGCTTTTGCCCGAGCCGCTGGAGCCGATGATGGCGACCACCTCGCCACGCTGGGCGCGCAGGGACACGCCGCGCAGCACCTCGCGCTCGCCAAAGCGCTTGTGCAGGTTGTCGATTTGCAGGCCCATGATCAACCGCCCCTCAGGCTGAAAGCAGCTTGCCCTGGCGCAGCGCGGTGCGCCCCGCCACCTTGCCCAGCGACATGCCGGCCACCGCAAAGCGGCGCAGGTCGCGGGCAAAGAACAGGCCGTCGACCGGGCTGGTCAGCGTGTGCACCGCGCCGGTCAGCGGGTCGATCAGGTCGATCAGCGGCTGGCCGGTGGTGACCACCGTGCCGGGCAGCTCCAGAAACACCACCATGCCGCCCTGCGGCGCCACCAGCGGGATCGAGCCCGACAGCGGGGTGGGCTCGCAGCGCAGCGGCGGCAATGGCTCAGCAGCGCCTTCTGCAGTCACCACACCCCGGGCGATCAGAAAGTCGATGATGCCTTTGGCATCAGCGGCGGCCAGGTCGTGGCGCACATCGGCCTCGCCGCGCAGCTCGATCGTGGCGGCCATGCAGGACGGTGGCAGCGGCTTGTCCGGCCCCAGCCGGGCGGCCAGCGCCGGCCAGACCATGGAGCAGGCTTCGTCAAAGGGATCGCCGCCCGAGCGCTCCGCCAGCAGCGCCACCTCGGCGCCGATGCAGCGGGCCAGCACCTCGGCCTGCGGCCAGGTGGCGGGGGTGGTGTAGAGGTGCAGCACGGCCTCGCCGTCGCAATGCAGGTCAAGCAACACGTCTGCATCGATGGCCAGGCCGAGCAAGGTCTTGCGCAGGCTCTCCAGCTCGCTGCTCACCGGCAGTGCCGCGGCCGCATCACGCAAGGCCTGGCGCACCAGGGCCACGTTGGCGGCGGCATCAGCGCCGCAGCGCTCGGCCACGGCGGTGAGCACGGCTTCGGTCAGGTCGGCGTAGTTGCGGTTGAAGTTCTCGCCGCTGGCCAGCTCGAACCGGCCCTGAAAACCGCGCAGCAGCCACTGGCCCACGCCCAGCGGATTGGCCATGGGCACC
Source organism: Bordetella parapertussis (assembly GCA_943371685.1). Lineage (GTDB taxonomy): Bacteria > Pseudomonadota > Gammaproteobacteria > Burkholderiales > Burkholderiaceae_C > Ideonella > Ideonella parapertussis_A. Next base: position 15,378 of record CALRVU010000001.1, read on the forward strand.
AGCACCACCTCGCCCCGCAGGCGCCCGGCGGACTCCAGCGCACCGAGCAGGCCGCGCAGGTGATGCGCCACCAGCATGCCGGGCACCTCGTCGGCATGGAGCGAGGCCTGGATGGTGACCTTCTCGCCCACGCCGGGCTGGCCGTAGTGCAGGCTGATCAGTTCACGCGTGGTGCCGGGCGTGGCGGACAGGAGCGGATGGCGGACGGTTTGCATGAACAGCGATCAGGGCGGAAGGTCGAAAGAACGAATGGGAACGGGGGAACGGGGCGCCGGGCTCGTGGTCAGCGCGGCTGCATGGGTTGCAGCCAGCGCCGCTCGGCCGCGCGGAACAAGGCCACCAGCACCATGGTGATGAGCAGGTAGAACACGGCCGCGGTGATGAAGGCCTCGAACGGCAGGTACCAGGTGGAGTTGAGCTCGCGGGCGGCGCCAGTGATGTCGGCCAGCGTCACAACGCTGGCCAGTGCCGTGCCGTGCAGCATCAGCACCACTTCGTTGCCATAGGCCGGCAGCGAGCGGCGGAAGGCTGAGGGCAGCACGATGCGCCGCAGCGTGACCCAGCGCGACATGCCCAGGGCCTTGGCGGCCTCGATCTCGCCCGCCGGCAGGGCCTTGATGGCGCCGTGCAGGATCTCGGTGGTGTAGGCGCAGGTGTTGATGGCGAAGGCCGCCACCGCGCAGAACCAGGCCGAGCTGAGCCAGGGCCAGAGCACGCTGTTGCGCACGGCCTCGAACTGCGCCAGGCCGTAATACAGCAGGAACAGCTGCACCAGCATGGGCGTGCCGCGGATCACGTAGGTGAACAGCCAGACCGGCTTGCTCAACCAGGGTGAGGGCAAGCTGCGCAGCATGGCCAGCGGCAAGGCGCCGGCCATGCCCAGCGCCAGCGACATCACCAGCAGCTTGAGCGTGACCAGCGTGCCGCTGGCGTACAGCGGCAGGTTGTCGTAGATGACCTGAAAGTTCACAGCGCCACCTGCCGGTTGCCCACGCTCAGGCGCTTCTGCAGCCAGGCAAAGCCCAGCTCGGACACGCTGGTGAACAGCAGGTACATCAGCGCTGCCGCGCCATAGAACAAGAAGGGCTCACGGGTGGCGCCAGCCGCCTGGCCGGCCCGGGCCATCATGTCGGTCAGGCCGATGACGGAGACGATGGAGGTGCTCTTGATCATCACCAGCCAGTTGTTGGACAGCGCCGGCAGCGCATGGCGCAGCATCTGCGGGCCGACGATGCGCCAGAGCACCTGCCGGCCGTTCATGCCATAGGCCTGGGCGGCCTCGCGCTGGCCCGGCGGCACGGCCAGAAACGCGCCGCGCAGCACCTCGGTCAGGTAGGCGCCAAAGATGAAGCCGATGGTCAGAACGCCAGCCACGAAGGGGTTGATGTCGATGAAGTCCCAGCCCAGCCGCTCGCCGATCTGGTTGACTAGCATCTGGCCGCCGTAGAAAACCAGCAGCATCATCACCAGATCGGGCACGGCGCGGATCAGCGTGGTGTAGCCCGTGGCCAGCCAGCGCAGCGGCCGCACGCGCGACAGCTTGGCCAGCGCACCGGCCAAGCCCAGCAACAGGGCAATGCCCAGAGAAGAAAACGCCACCAGCAGCGTGAGCATTGCGCCCTCGAGCAGGCTGGCGCCATAGCCTTGCAACATCGTCAGCCGCTCCGGGTCTGCCAAATCACCAAAGAACCCATCCCGCAGCACCGGGCTGCGGGCCCGGCTCACTTGCCATAGACGTCGAAGTCGAAGTACTTGTCCTGGATCTTCTTGTAGACGCCGTTGGCCCGGGTGGCCTGGATGGCGGCATTGAACTTCTGCTGCAACGCCGTGTCGGCCTTGCGCACGGCAATGCCCGAGCCGATGCCGAAGAAGCTGGTGTCATCGATCACCGGGCCGATGAAGGCAAAGCCCTTGCCGGCCGGCTTCTTCAGGAAGCCCAGATCGGCGGCCACCGAGTCGCACAGCGTGGCGTCGATGCGGCCGGCGGCCAGGTCCAGAAAGACCTCGTCCTGCTTGGCGTAGCGCACGATCTCGCTGCCCTTGTAGAAGGCGGTGAGGTAGCGGTCATGGATGGTGGTGCGCTGCACGCCGATCTTCTTGCCCTTGAGTGCGGCCGGCGAGATGTCGGCACCCGCACCAGCGCGGCCGACCATGCGGGCCGGCGTGTTGTAGTACTTGTCAGTGAAGTTGACGACCTGCTTGCGCTCTTCGGTGATGGCCATCGAGGCGATGATCGCGTCGAACTTGCGGGCCTGCAGCGCGGGGATCATGCCGTCCCACTCCTGCGACACCAGCGTGCACTCGGCCTTCATCTCGGCGCAGAAGGCCATGGCCATGTCGATGTCGAAGCCCTTGAGCTTGCCGTCAGTGCCGACCTCGGAGAACGGCGGGTAGGCGCCCTCGACGCCGATGCGGATCTTCTTCCAGTCCGGGCTCTGGGCCAGGCTGGCGGTGCTGGCAGCGGCCAGCAGCATCACGAGAATCAGAGGGCGGCGTTGCATGGTGGCAAGGGCTCCGTTGGGGTTGGATCGTTGAATGGTGAGTCGGGAGGTCGGCACGCTCAGCGGGCAGACCAGGGCGAGAACAAGGGCCGCGCCATGCGCACCGGCGTGATGTCCAGGTACAGATTGGCGACGGTGTATTCGTCAGCGCCCAAGTCGTCAGAGTACCAGCCCAGACTGTCCTTGCCCTTGTACAGGCGGAAGGAGAATCCCTGATCGGCCAGCGGATCCTTGGCCGGCGCCTTGGGGTCGAACGACAGGCCGCGCACTTCCTTCTGCGAGCTGTCGATCAGAAAGCCCATGGCGTTGGACAAGGTGGTGTCGCCCAGCATGTCGACATAGAACGGGTCATTGCTGAAGTCGGGCTTGTAGCCGGGCGCGTTCGGGTCCAGACGCTGGCCGCGCAGCTTGCGGTCCGAGGGCTTGATCTGCCGGGTGCCCAGGTCAAACCGGTCGCCGCGGTCGAGATAGGTCAGCCGGGCTCCGGTCACATTGAAGGCGCCAAGGGCCGGGTCGGTCTGCACTTCGTTCAGGTCCACCAGCAAGGCGCCCTTGCCGCCGATCACCTCGACCTGGTCGCCCTGGACGATGGCGGCGCTGTTTTCATCCACGCCCAGACCCAGCTTGTAGCCCTTGGCCATCATCAGCGGGATCATCCGGCCAAAGCGGCCACGCTTGAGAAAGTGCTGGTCAACGAACAGGTTGGGGCCGACAAAGCCCAGGCCGTGGTCGATTTCCTTGCCGTCGCGCAGCTGGCCCTTCATCACATTGATGACGCTGAGTGCGTCGCGGAACATCACCGTGCTCATGATGGCCGCGCCGGCCGATGTGCCGGCCACCACGCCGCCGCGCCGGTAGACATCCCAGATGGCATTGAGCATGGGCGTGGGCCGGCCGCCGGGGGCAAAGGTGTCGACGATGCGCTCTTGCGCGCCGCCCGAGAAGAACACGCCGGTGGCGTTGTTGACCAGCTCCAGCAGGGCCGGGTCGCGCACGGCCTTGTCCAGATCGACCCACTTGAGGGCTGGCGCCACCGGCAGCTGCTCGGCCACGGCACCGCGCCGCTCCAGCAGGTCGGCAATCCGCCGCGAGGTCTTGTCGGGCGTCTCGGACGCGGTGCCAAACACCACCCAGCGAGAGCCCTTGCCGCCCGAGAGCTCAACCATCCGGCCCCAGACATCGTCGTTGTCGGCCTTGAGCGCACCACCGATGACCACCGCATAGCCCTTGATCGGCTGCTGTGCCACGGCGCTGGACGCGGCGGCCGAGCCGGCGCGCTGGGTGCCTCCGGTCGGCGCTGCCGGTGCCTGGGCCAGCGCCACACCCGCCAGGGCGGCAGACACGCAGGCCGCCAGGCCCAGCATCAGGAAACGTCGAATCGGTTGGATGGTCATGGCAGCAGAACTCGCAAATCTCGCAAATGACAGGGCCGCATGCGGGCGCCCTTGCAGGCTCCGATCTTGGCATCTGGCGGGGTCGACATCGGTGCGCCAGGGCCAGCCTGAGCGCAATTCCAAAAGAACATGTCGCATCGCCGCAAACAAATCAGGCCATTGCTTACCCTTCATTACGCGATTGCGACGGCAAGTTGCTGTTTCGCGACGCAATGCAAAGTCCTCAGTGACAGGCGCAAGACAGTCTTCCTAGACTGCAGCAGCCCGATTGTCATTGCCTGTTCATCGAACGCCCTAAGGAATTTCATGGCCCGCACCGCGCCCCTGTCGCGCTCCACCCGCACCCTCCGCCCGGCTCTGCTGGCCCGCTTCCCTGCCTCGGCCTGCGCCCAGGCCGCCTGGCTGGCCTTGACGGCGCTGACGCCAGCGGTCGCCCTCGCACAGACGGCACCGCCCGCTGCGGAGCCGCAACGCATCGAGATCACCGGATCGGCCATCAAGCGCATTGACGGCGAGACCGCACTGCCGGTGCAGGTGATCACGCGGGAGGAGATCGACAAGGCCGGCCTGACCACGGCGGCCGAGATCGTCGGCCGCATGAGCGCCAGTGCCAACAACCTGACCGACGGCGTGAGCATCGGCACCGGTGGCTTCCGCGATCAGATGGGCTTCAACTCCGCCAATCTGCGCGGCATGGGCACCTCGTCGACCCTGGTGCTGCTCAACGGCCGGCGCATGGCCAACTTTGCCTCGCCGGGCGATGACTCCGGCGTCGACCTGAACAACATCCCGGCGGCCGCCATCGACCGCGTCGAAGTGCTGCTCGACGGTGCCTCGGCCATCTACGGCAGCGATGCCATCGGCGGGGTGATCAACTTCATCACCCGCCGCGACTACCAGGGCGTGGACCTGAGCGCCTATGCCGGCGTCACCGGCGAGGGTGGCGCCAGCAAGAAGAAGGCCTCGATCTCGGCGGGTTTCGGTTCGTTCAACAAGGACGGCTTCAATCTGTTCGGTGTGCTTGATGCCCAGAAGACCGGCAGCCTGCGCACCTCGCAGCGCAAGTTCATCAGTGACCTGAAGATCCCCGAGCGCCTGCCGCACCTGCTGTCTGGCGTGCCCAACCCGGCCAACATCCGCCTGAGCGGCGACCAGCGCGACTACCTGCAGTCGGTCAATTTCGAGATTGGCGGCAAACCGATCGAGACCCGCACCATCAACCTGAGTGCTCCGGGCTGCAACCCGCCACACAGCCTGTATCTGCCGGACGGCATTGGCGGCGAAGACGCCTGTACCTACGACTACATGCGCGACCTGGAGCTCTATCCCAAGTCGGACAAGGTCAGCGCCTTTGGCCGCGGTGTGGTCGATCTGGGCAGTGGTCACCAGGCTTTTGCCGAGCTGTCGCTGACCCGGGCCAAGAGCTACTACGTGGGCACCTCCAACCGCGTCAATGCCTACATGGACGTGTCGCTGATCCCCGAGCTGGCCGCCACCGGCCTGGCCAGTGTGGACCCCGAGATGCTCGTGCGCCTGCGCCTGCTCGAAGCCGGCCAGCGCACCAGCGAGCTGACCAGCACCGGCCAGCGCTTCGTCACCGGCCTGACCGGCGTGCTGGCCGGCTGGGACTACGACCTGGGCCTGAACCACAGCACCAGCAAGGTCTCGGACCGCGATGTGCAGGGCTACCTGAACCAGACCATGGTGGAGGAAGGCATCGCCGACGGCCGCATCAACCCATTCGGCCCGTCCAGCGCCGCCGGCCTGACGCTGCTGGAGCAAGCCCAGATCCGCGAAGAAGTGCGCCGCGCCACGGGCACCATGGATTCGATCGACGTGCGCGCCTCCAAGCCGCTGATGGCCCTGACTGGCGGCGACCTGGCCCTGGCGCTGGGCGCGGAGTTCCGCCGTGAGACCCAGAAATACCACCAGTCCGACCTGCTGGCTGCCGACCTGATCCTTGGAGAGGTGTCTCAAGGCGCCGCTGCAGACTTCAGCAACTCACGCAAGGTCGCGGCTGCCTTTGCCGAACTGAGCGCCCCGCTGACCAAGCAGCTGGAGCTGCAACTGGCCCTGCGCCATGAGCACTACGAAGTGACTGGCGGCGCCACCAGCCCCAAGATCGGCCTGCGCTACACGGCGTCCAAGGAGCTGATGCTGCGCGCCTCGGCCGGCTCCGGCTTCCGCGCCCCGTCGCTGACCGACCTGTACCGCCCGATCACCGGTGGCACCTCGGCCACCTTGCCCGATCCGGTCTGCATGGCCGAGAACGACAACGACCTGACCTATTGCGCCGACCTCTGGGAGACCCGAACCTACAGCAATCCGGCCCTCAAGCCTGAGCGCTCGCGGCAGTTCTCGTTCGGCGCGGTGTTCGAGCCGTCGTCCAAATGGAGCCTGAGCGCCGACTTCTGGAGCGTGCAGAAGACCGATCTGATCAGCACCATCGGCGACGACGTCATCCTCAGCAACCTCGACAAGTACGAGTCGCTGGTGCACCGCTACAACGAGGACGAAGGGTTCTCGGATTGCGACTACGACCCCGATGATTCGCTGATCTGCTTCATCGAGCTGCGCAAGGAGAACCGTGGCGCACAACGTGTCAGCGGCGTGGACCTGAACGCCAGCCTGCGCGACATCCGCACCGGCATGGGCACCTTCGGCGCGCGTCTGTCGGGCACCTGGACGCTCAGCTCCAAGCAGCAGACCGGCAACAACGACCCGTATGTGAGCAACCTGGGCAAGTTCGTCAACGACGGCGTGGTCCAGCGCTGGCGCCACAACCTGGCAGTGGACTGGGAGTCGGGCGACTTCGGCGCCACGGTCTCGAACAGCTACCTGAGCGGCTACGAAGACCAGAACAACGCCATCGACACCAACACCGGCCTGGTGGTGGGCGCCAACAAGGTCAAGGCCTACTCGCTGTGGAACCTGTCGGGCAGCTGGGCAGTCACGAAGGCGCTCACCCTTCGCGGCGGTGTGCAGAACCTGTTCGACACGGCACCGCCCTACTCCAACCAGGCTTACTTCTTCATCTCGGGCTACGACCCGAGCTACACCGATCCGCGCGGCCGCTTCTTCTACCTGAGCGCTCAGTACCAGTTCAAGTAAGCCGAAGGCAAACGACACCGGCCTGCGAACCAGGCCGACACCGAGCCGCTACCCGCGGCCACCTGTGGCCCTGCAGCGATCCTGCAGGGCCTTTTTGCTTGCGTTGCTGAATGGGGCTCGCCTCAAGGCGCAACCAGCTTCTTCTTCAGCGCCAGGCCCACGCCCTTGTTGACGAACTGGGTGGTGGCCACCTGGCTCAGGTCCACCTCGCCGGGCTTGTACAGGCCGGCGCGGACCATCTTGTCGTGGAAGTCCTTGATGCGCTCGGGCTTCATCGCGCCGATGCCCAGGGTCAGGCTGTCGCCCGAGTCGACCACGCCCAGCGACTTCATCAGCGCCACCGATTCGGCAATCGTCGCAGCGTCCATCTCGGGGTTGTCGCGGCGGATCAGGGCATCGCCCTTGCTGCGGTCGCCATACAGGTAGTTGACCCAGCCGATGATCGAGGCGTCGACGAAGCGCTGGACCAGCGCCGGGTTCTTGCGCACGGTGTCGGTGCGGGCCTCGATGGTGGTGCTGTAGGTGCTGTAGCCATGGTCGGCCAGCAAGAAGGTCTGCGGCTTGAAGCCACCCTGCTTCTGGATGCTGATCGGCTCTTCCACCGCATAGCCCTGCTGCACGCTCTTCTTGTCAGCCAGGAAGGGGCCGAGGTTGTAGTTGTAGGAGCGCAGCTGCTCATCCTTGAAGCCGTAGTCGGCCTTCAGCCAGGCCCACCAGGTGAACTGCGCATCCTTGGCGACCCAGACCACCGGGGCCTTCTTCAGATCCTCGAACCGGCTGACGCCCTGGCCGGGATGGGCCATCAAGGCCTGCGGGTCTTTCTGGAACAGGCTGGCCACGGTGATCACCGGCACGCCGTTCTTCACATTGTCAAAGCTGTGCAGCAGGTTGCCGGTCATCAGAAAGTCGATCCGGCCTGCCGGCAGCAGCGGCCGGTTGTTGACCTGGGGCCCGCCAGGCCGGATCTCCACGTCCAGGCCGTATTTCTTGTAGGTGCCGTCGGCCAGCGCCTGGTAGAAGCCCCCGTGGGCGGCCTGGGCCTTCCAGTTGGTGGCAAAGACCACCTTGTCCTGGGCCAGGGCAGGGCCGCCGAGCAGCAGCAGTGCGGCCCAGAGCCAAGGTTGGCGTTGCGACAGCAACGAGTTGCTGGAGGTGCAAGAAGTGCTCATGAGGTCAGGCGCTCCCGAGAAAATTGGATGGTAGCGAAACCCGCTGCCAACGACGATCCCCAAGGGCTTCAGCGGCTCGCTTCGCTGTCGTGCCAGCGGCGCAGCACTCGCCGGCTCAGGGCCTCGAGCAGCAGGTGGATCAGCACGCCGGTGAGCGAAACCAGCAGCAGGGCCGCGAACATCTTGGGGATCTCGGTGCGGAAGGCGGCCTCGAGGATGCGCGAGGCCAGCCCCGTGTTGCGACCGGCCGCACCGGCCGTGAACTCGGCCACGACCGCGCCGATCAGGGCC
>CALRVU010000002.1:0-23737 GCA_943371685.1 Bordetella parapertussis
CCTTGAAGCCCGGGCTGCGATGTTCGCAGTCGGTCTTGATGCAGTTGGCGTAAAGCGCCAGTGCATGGTCTTGCAGGACAAAGCCGCGCGCCTGCGCCACCGCCCGTTGGCGTGACTCGATCTCAGCATCGAAGAACTCTTCGACCCGCCCGCAGCTCAGGCACACCAGGTGGTCATGGTGCTGGCCTTCATTGAGCTCGAACACCGACTTGCCCGACTCGAAATGGCTGCGCGCCAGGATGCCAGCCTGCTCGAACTGCATCAACACCCGGTAGACCGTGGCCAGGCCGATGTCCGAGCCCTCAGCCAGCAGGGCCTTGAAAACATCCTCGGCCGTCATGTGCCGAAGCTGCGTCTTCTGGAACACCTCGAGGATGCGGATGCGCGGCAACGTGGCCTTCAGGCCGCTGCTCTTGAGTTCGTCTGCGTGCTTGGTCATGGGTGTCATCCTGCCTGCGGCCCCGGCAAAGTCGGGCCGCTAGAATCAGTGCATCATAGCCAGCCCGGCCGATCCCCGCGATCTCCCGGGTTGTCCCCTAGCCCCTGTTCCGACCTGCCACTTGCCCGGCCCTGCACTATGCCCATGATGTTGACAAGCCGATCCACCGCCCTGGCAGCCGCACTGCTGGCAGCCGGCCTGAGCAGCGGTTGCACCACGGTATCCCGCGTGATGAGCGACGGCATCTCCAGCGTGGTCACGCCCTACAAGCTCGAGATCGTGCAAGGCAACGTCATCACGGCCGAGCAACTGGCCAAGATCAAGGTCGGCAGCAGCCGCAATGATGTGCGCGACACGCTGGGGTCGCCCCTGCTGGCCGATCCCTTCCACGCCCAGCGCTGGGACTATGTGTTCACGCTCAAGCGCCAGGGCACGGCGCCGCAGCAGCGCTCGGTGGTGATCCTGTTCGAGGGTGAATCGGTCAAGTCGGTGGAAGCCCCCGAGCTGCCCTCGGAGCGCGAGTTCGTCGCCTCGATCAGCCGCACCCGCAGCAGTGACGAAGAGCGCAAGCTGGCCCTGACCGATGCCGAGCGGGCCGCCCTGCCGGCGCCCAAGCCGGTGGCCAGCACCGCAGCCACTGACAAGGCAGCCCAGGCCCCCTTGCGCACCTATCCGCCGCTGGAGGCCTTGTGAACACCCCAAGCGCTGAGCATCCCCTGCGCATCGCCATCACCGGCGCCAGCGGCCGCATGGGCCGCATGTTGATCGAGGCTGTCCACGCCGCCGATGACTGCGTGCTGGCCGGCGCACTCGACCGCCCTGGCAGCCCGACGCTGGGCCAGGATGCCACCGCTTGGCTGGGCCACCTGAGCGGCGTGACCATTACCGACGATCTGGAGCTGGGCCTGGCCCAGGCGCAGGTGCTGATCGATTTCACCCGACCCGAAGGCACGCTGGCCCATCTGGCCGCCTGCCGCGCCAAGGGCGTCAAGCTGGTCATCGGCACCACCGGCTTCAGCGACGCACAGAAGCTGCAGATCGCAGAAGGCGCGATGGAGACCGCCGTCGTGATGTCGCCCAACATGAGCGTGGGCGTCAACGTCGTCATGCGCCTGCTCGACATGGCCGCGCGGGCCCTCAACGAAGGCTATGACATCGAGATCATCGAGGCCCATCACCGCTTCAAGGTCGACGCTCCCAGCGGCACCGCACTGGCCATGGGCGAGGTGGTGGCCGGCGCGCTGGGCCGCGACCTGAAGGACTGCGCCGTGTACGGCCGCGAAGGCGTGACCGGCGAGCGCGATCCGTCAACCATCGGCTTTGCCACCGTACGCGGTGGCGATGTGGTGGGCGACCACACGGTGCTGTTCGCCGGCATCGGCGAGCGCATCGAAGTCACCCACAAGAGCTCCAGCCGCGTCACCTATGCCCAGGGCAGCCTGCGCGCCGCGCGCTTTCTGGCGGGCAAGGCGAGCGGTCTCTACACCATGAACGACGTGCTGGGGCTGGTCTGACATGGGTGGCCTGCAAGCCTACTGGGCACAAAGCGATGGCATCGGCCGCAGCGTCACCCTCTTGCTGCTGGCCATGTCGATCGGCGCCTGGGTGCTGATCCTCTGGCGCGGCTGGTTGCTGCGCCGGGTGCTGGCCGACCTGCCGCAGGCCATGGCGGCCTTCTGGCAGGCCGGCAGCCTGGCCGAAGGCCAGCAGCGGCTGGCCGGGCTGGACCGCGAACAACTGCTCAGCGGCATGGTCAGTGCCGCTCTGCAGGCCCCGGCGACCGGCACGCTGCAAGCCAGCGGCAGCCCCGAGGCCCAGTTGACCCGCCGCCTGCGTGACAGCCTGCACAGCGGCCTGACCCGACTGCAGCAGGGCCAGGTCTTCCTGGCCTCGGTCGGCGCCACGGCCCCTTTCGTCGGCCTGTTCGGCACGGTCTGGGGCATCTACCACGCCCTGCTCGGCATTGCCGGCGCCGGCAGCCTGGCCATCGACCAGATCGCCGGGCCGGTGGGTGAGGCCCTGGTGATGACCGCTGCCGGCCTGGCCGTGGCCATTCCGGCGGTGCTGGCCTACAACCTGTTCGGCAAGTGGCTGGGCCAATGCGAGGCCGAGCTCGAAGGCTTTGCCCACGACTTGCGCGAGATCCAGCTCGGCGCTGACGCGCGCCGCGCCTGAGCCGAGCGGACCCGACACCATGGCCTTCGGACGCCTGGAACGCACACCGGCCAGCAAGCCGATGAGCGACATCAACATGACGCCGCTGATCGACGTGATGCTGGTGCTGCTGGTGATCTTCATGATCACCGCGCCGCTGATGGCCAGCCGTCTGCAGCTCGACCTGCCCAAGACGGACGGTGCGGCAGCGCCAGCCGATGCAGGCGCCGCGCTGGCGCTGTCGCTCGATGCCCAAGGCCAGCTCTATCTGGGTGAACAAGCCCTGAGCAACGCCGAACTGATGCGCCAGGCCCGCCCACTGGCCCAACGCAATCCGGCCACGGAAGTGCAACTGCGCGCCGACGCCCAGGTGCCCTATGGCCGCGTCGCCGAGCTGATCGGCCAGTTGCAGAGCGTGGGCCTGAGCCGGATCGGCTTCGTCACTCAAAGCTCAGGCGCAGCACAGACCACGGCGCCTGCGACGACCGACACGACGGCACCCGCCCGCTGAAGCCTCGGCACAGGCCGGCCGGCCTCCTACAATCCGCGGATGAACGAGAAATACGTCCCCGCCGAGCTCGAAGCCGCCGCCCAGGCCCACTGGAACGCCACCGACGCCTACCGCGTCACCGAGGACCAGAACCGCCCCAAGTTCTACGCTTGCTCCATGCTGCCCTACCCCTCGGGCAAGCTGCACATGGGCCATGTGCGCAACTACACGATCAACGACATGCTCACGCGCCAGTTGCGCATGAAGGGCATGAACGTGCTGATGCCCATGGGCTGGGACGCCTTCGGCCTGCCGGCCGAGAACGCCGCGATGAAGAACAAGGTGCCGCCCGCCAAGTGGACCTACGACAACATCGCCCACATGAAGGGCCAGATGCAGGCCATGGGCCTGGCGATCGACTGGTCGCGCGAGCTGGCGACCTGCACGCCGCAGTACTACCAATGGAACCAGTGGTTGTTCCTGAAGATGCTGGAAGCCGGCATTGCCCAGCGCCGCACCCAGGTCGTCAACTGGGACCCGGTCGACCAGACCGTGCTGGCCAATGAGCAAGTGGTCGATGGCAAGGGCTGGCGCTCAGGCGCCACGGTGGAAAAGCGCGAGATCCCCGGCTACTACCTGAACATCGTCCAGTACGCCGATGAACTGCTGGGCGCCGTGGCCAACCCCGAGGACCCGAACTATCTGGCCGGCTGGCCCGAGCGGGTGCGGCTGATGCAGGAGAACTGGATCGGCAAGAGTGAAGGCGTGCGATTCGCTTTCCCGCATGCGATCGCAGGCGCTGACGGCCAGCCCATCCAGGGTGGCAAGCTGTTTGTCTTCACGACCCGCGCCGACACCATCATGGGCGTGACCTTCTGCGCCGTCGCGCCCGAGCACCCGCTGGCCGCGCACGCCGCCGCCAGCCAGCCCGCCGTGGCCGCCTTCATCGCCGAATGCGCCCAGGGCGGCAGCACCGAGGCCGAACTGGCCACGCAAGAGAAGAAGGGCGTGCCCACCGGCCTGTTCGTTCAGCATCCGCTGACCGGCGCGGCCGTGCCGGTGTGGGTCGGCAACTATGTGCTGATGAGCTATGGCGATGGCGCGGTGATGGGCGTGCCGGCCCATGACGAGCGCGACTTCGCGTTTGCCAGGAAATATGGCATCGAGATCAAGCCTGTCTATTACATGCTGCAGATCGTTGACCGTGTTCGCGGTGATCGACCTGACAATCGGCACTATGTTGATCCGACAGCTTGGCAGGATTGGTACGCAGCAAAAGGTGACCCAGCGCTTTACACCTACAACAGCGGTCAATTTGATGATCTGCAGTTCCGCGAAGCATTCGACGCTGTGGCTGCGGAATTGGCCGCCCAAGGCCTGGGCGAGAAGAAGACCACCTGGCGCCTGCGCGACTGGGGCATCAGCCGCCAGCGCTACTGGGGCACGCCGATCCCGATCATCCACTGTGCCGACTGCGGCGCGGTGCCGGTGCCTGAAAGGGACCTGCCGGTGGTGCTGCCCGAGGACCTGATCCCCGACGGCAGCGGCAATCCGCTGAACAAGTGCGCCAGTTTCCTGAACGTCGGCTGCCCGAAATGCGGCAAGCCGGCCCAGCGCGAGACGGACACGATGGACACCTTCATCGATTCGTCCTGGTACTTCATGCGCTATTGCGACCCGGGCAATGACCAGGCCATGGTCGCCGAGGGCGCCAAGTACTGGATGCAGGGAGCTTCAAATGCCGCTGGCAACAGCGGCATGGACCAGTACATCGGTGGCATCGAGCACGCCATCCTGCACCTGCTCTACGCCCGTTTCTGGACCAAGGTCATGCGCGACCTGAAGCTGATCAACTTCAGCGAGCCGTTCAAGAAGCTGCTGACCCAGGGCATGGTGCTGAAAGGCGCGTTCTTCCGCAAGCCGCCGGACGCGGGCAAGAACTACTACTGGGAGCATGAAGTCGACGTCATCACCAACGAGCACGGTGTGCCCGTGGGCGGCACCCTGAAGGCCGACGGCCTGCCGCTCGAGTACGAGATGACGACCATGTCCAAGTCCAAGAACAACGGCGTGGACCCCCAGGACCTGATCAACACCTACGGCGCCGACACCGCCCGCCTGTTCGTGATGTTCGCGGCGCCGCCGGAGCAGACCCTGGAGTGGAATGAATCGGCCGTCGAGGGCGCGCACCGCTTCCTCAAGCGGGTCTGGGCCTACGGCATCAAGCACGAGGCCACGCTGCAGCGCGCCACCAGCAGCAATCTGTCGGACGCTCCCCTGCGCGCCGACGCCAAGGCCGTGCGCCGCGAGATCCACCTGGTGCTGCGCCAGATGACGCACGACTACGAGCGCATGCAGTACAACACCGTGGTGTCGGGCTGCATGAAGCTGCTCAATGCGCTGGAAGGTTTCAAGGCCGACGACAGCGACGGCGACGCCGCCGTGCTCTGCGAAGGCGTGTCGATCCTGCTGCGCGCGCTCTATCCGGCCTGCCCGCACATCGGCCACGCCCTGTGGCAGCAACTCGGTTTTTCAGCGGCCGTGGGCGACTTGCTCGACGCCCCCTGGCCCACCGTGGACGAAGCCGCGCTGGTGCAGGACGAACTGGAGCTGATGCTGCAGATCAACGGCAAGCTGCGCGGTGCGATCAAGGTGTCGGCATCGGCGGACAAGGCCGCGATCGAGGCCACGGCCGTGGCCGCGCTGGCCGATCCGGAGCTGGTCAAGTTCACCGAGGGCAAGCCGCCCAAAAAGGTGATCGTGGTGCCGGGCCGCCTCGTCAACGTGGTGGTCTGAGCCGGATGACCACGCCCCGCGCCGACTCCCTGGCCCGCGGCCGCCGCGCCGCACTCGGCATCGGACTGTGCGGCGTGGCCGCTTCCTCGCTGCTGGCGGCATGCGGCTTCACCTTGCGCATGCCGACCGAGTTGCCCTACACGCGGATCGCGCTGGTGGGCTTTGCTCGCCCCTCCCCCATGGCTGATGCGGTGCGACTGGCCCTGCCGGCCAGCACCCGGGTGGTCGACGCGCCCGCTCAGTCGGAAGTGGTGCTGCTTGCGCTGGACGACCATCTCGACCGCACCGTGGCTGCATCGACCACGGCCGGCCAGGTGCGCGAGTTCCGCCTGCGGGTGGTGCTCAAGTTCCGCCTGACCCGGCCCGACGGCCAGGCCCTGCTGGCCGACACCGAGCTGGAGCAGACCCGCGACCTGAGCTACAGCGAAACGGCAGCCCTGGCCAAGCAGACTGAAGAGGCCATGCTGCTGCGCGAGATGCGCGCCGACCTGGCCCGCCAACTGGTGCGCATGATCAGCGTGGCCAGCCAGAACCAGCCGCCCCCGCCGCCGGCCAGACCGGCGTCCGAGGTCCCCGTGCCGACGCTGGCCCCCAGCGCCGCGGCGCGCTGACAGCCGCCATGCAGGTCCGTTCCGATCAACTGGGTGCCCAGCTCGCCCGCGGGCTCAAGCCGCTGTATGCGCTGCACGGCGACGAGCCCTTGCTGGCGCAAGAGGCCGCCGACCAGATCCGCGCAGCGGCCCGCGCCGCCGGTTATGGCGACCGCCAGGTGTTCACCGTCAGCGGGGCCCACTTCGACTGGAGCGGCGTGCTGGGCGCAGCCCAGTCCATGGGCCTGTTCTCCGACCAGCAGCTGATCGAGATCCGCATCCCCTCGGGCAAGCCCGGCAAAGAAGGCTCGGTCGCCCTACAACAGTATTGCGAGCGGCTGGGCGAGGGCTTGCTGACCCTGGTCCACCTGCCCCGACTGGACCGCCAGCAACTGCAGAGCGCCTGGTTTCTGGCGCTGGACCGGGCCGGCGTGACGGTGCGGCTCGACCCGGTCGAGCGCGCCCAGCTGCCCAACTGGATCAGCCAGCGCCTGGCGGCCCAAGGCCAACGCCTGGCAGCCGGCGAGGCCGGCCAGCAGGCGCTGGCGTTCTTTGCCGACCGGGTCGAGGGCAATCTGCTGGCGGCGCACCAGGAGCTGCAGAAGCTCGCCCTGCTGCACCCGGCCGGTGAGCTGAGCCTGGAGCAGATCCAGGGCGCCGTGATGGACGTGGCCCGCTATGACGTGTTCCAGCTCGGCACCGCCGTGCTGAGCGGGCAGGCGGCGCGCGCGCTGCGCATGCTCGACGGCCTGCGCGCCGAGGGCACGGCCGCCGTGCTGGTGCATTGGACGCTGGCCGAAGACATCCGCGCCATGCAGCGCGTGCGCTCGGCCATGACCGGCGGCAAGCCCCTGCCCCTGGCGCTGAGCGAGGCCCGGGTCTGGGGCGACAAGCAGCGCCAGTTTGAACGGGTGCTGGGCGGGGTGGACGATGCGGCCCTGAGCCGGCTGGTGGCTGCGGCCTCGGTCTGCGACGGCCTGGTCAAGGGCCTGCGTCACCCGGACTGGCCGGCCGAGCCCTGGGACGGCCTGCGGCGGCTGGTCTTGCAGATGCTGGACCTGCTGGCGCCCCCGCCCCGGCGCGGCAGCGGGCCCCGCCCGCCCCTGGCCCTTCAGGCCTGAAACAGCCTGCCCTGCAGGCCTGAAACAGCCGACCCGGCCGGCTCAGTAACCTCGGAGGCGGTCCACTGGATGCGCCAGCGGCTCACCGCGCCGCCAGCCGCGCACCTGGGCGGCCACCACCGCCGCCGCGCTGCGCGGATCGGTCTGCGCCGCCACATGGGGCAGCACGGTGACCTGAGGATGACACCAGAACGGGTGCTCAGCCGGCAAGGGCTCGGTGGCAAACACATCCAGCACCGCATGGGCCAGGTGGCCGGTGTCCAGCGCCTGCAGCAGGTCAGCCTCGACCACATGGGCGCCGCGCGCCAGGTTGACCAGTGACGCACCGCGCGGCATGGCCGCAAAGGCAGCCCGGTCCAGCAGGCCTCGGGTGGCCGGGGTCAGCGGCAGCAGGTTGATGATGATCTCGTGGTGGGCCAGCAAGGCATGCAGTTCACCGCGAGCTCGTTCAGCGTCCGCACCGCGCTGCCAGCCGCTCACCCGGTAGCCCTGGGCTTGCAGCCGTACCGTCACCGCCCGGCCCATCTGGCCCTGGCCCAGCACCGCGATCGACAGCTCATCGGCACGGCGCTGCACCACGCCCTGCCACAGCCCCGCTCGCTGCTGCGCCGCCAGCCCGAAGAATCCCCGGTGCAGGCTCAGCACGGCCCACAGCGCCGTCTCGGCCATGGCCGTGTTCATGGCCGGGTCGACCATGCGCAACAGCGGCACCTCGTTCGGCACGGTCGGATCGGCCAGCAGCCGGTCCACGCCAGCCCACAGGGATTGGACCAAGGCCAGTCGGGGCAAGCCTTTCAGCCGGCCTGGCGGCGGATTGGCGACCACGGCTACCCGCACCTCGGCCGCATCCGCGGGGCTCAGCTCGGTCAGCCAGCGGCCCTCGGGCAGCGCCGCCTGCAAGGCCGTCAGCCAAATGGCCTGTTCCTCGGCCGGCCAGTCGCCGCACAGAAACAGCGTCAGAGGCTGGTTGGTCACGGCGTGGCGGGGCCCACGGTGGCCGCGTCCAGCAAGGCCTGCAGGCGCTGCAGGGCCTGATCGACCGTGGCCGAACGCACGGCCATTCGGTCGCCTGGGCAATGCAGGCATTCAGCCACCGCGCCCGAGCCTGCCGCATGGCGCCAGGCCAGGGCCAGCCAGACGGTGCCCACCGGCTTGCCCGGCACGGCGCCGCCCGGGCCGGCAATGCCGGTCACAGCCACAGCCCACTCGACGGCGCTGTGGCGCAAGGCGCCCTCGGCCATGGCCAGGGCCACCGGCTGGCTCACCGCGCCTTCGGCCTCGATCAGCGCGGCGGGCACGCCCAGTTGCTCGGTCTTGGCGGCATTGCTGTAGGTGACGAAGCCACGATCGAACCAGTCGCTGGAGCCGGCCACGCTGGTGAAGAGCGCGGCGATCAGGCCGCCGGTGCAGCTCTCGGCCGTGGCCAGACGCCAACCCTGGCCGCGCAAGGCTGCGGCCAGCGGCTGCAAGCGCGCTTGCAGTTCATCGGCGTCCAGCAGCAGGCTCATGGTGTGCTCCGGGACATCGACTCAGCTCAACCACAGGGCCAGCACCACCAGTGTGCACAGCGCCGCCACCAGATCATCAAACAAGATGCCGAAACCCTGGGCCCAGCCGGGCGCCTGGCCAGGCTGGCTCTTGAAGAGGCGATCGGCCCAGCGCACCGGGCCGGGCTTGGCCGCGTCGAAGATGCGGAACACCACAAAGGCGGCCAGCTGCAGGCCCAGGCTGGCCGGCGTGATGATCCAGAGAATCAGCCAGAAGGCCAGCACCTCGTCCCAGACGATGGCGCCCGGATCGGCGGTGTGCAGGGCTTGGGCGGTGCGGGTGCAGGCCCACCAGCCCAGGCCCAGACCGGCCAGCAGCACGCCCGACCACTGCAAGGCATCCAGCCAGGGGTTGATGACCAGAAACGCCACCCAGGCCCACAGGGTGCCCACCGTGCCCGGCGCCACCGGCGACAAACCACTGCCAAAGCCCAGCGACACCCAGTGCAGCGGCGAAAGGCGCATCAGCCAGGAACCCGGCCGGCGTGGTGCCTGCGGGCCGGCGCTGCCTGCGGGCTCGCTCAGCACGCGGGCATCTTCGATGGGTGGTGGTGACGACGGGCTCATGTCTTGAAATGGTCAAAGCCGGACCAGTGGCCCAGATCGGCGGGCTGCCCGGTTTCGTCGAGCACGCGCAAGCCGGCCTCGGCAGGCTCGATTCGACCGATGCGGTGCACCGCAACGCCTGCCTGCTCGGCCGCCGCCCGCACGGCAGGGGCCGACTCGGGCGCAGCGCAGAACAGCAATTCGTAATCGTCACCGCCCGTCAACAGGCACATCCGCTGGACCGGCAAGGGCTGGGCGGCCAGCGGCGCGCGGCGAGGGAAGTCGGCCAGCCACAACTGCGCGCCGACAGCCGAGCGTTGCAGCACATGGCGCAAGTCGCCCAGCAAGCCGTCACTCAGGTCGATGGCCGCATGGGCCAGGCCGCGCAGGGCCAGGCCCAGCGCCACCCGGGGCTCGGGGCATTCCATGGCGTGGCGGGCCTGGGCAAAGCCGGCCTCGTCCAGCGACAGGCTGCCGCGGAACACCTCCAGCGCCAGCCGTGCCTCGCCCGGCCAACCACTGACCCAGATGTCATCACCCACCTGCGCGCCACTGCGCAGCAGGGCCTGGCCGGGTGGCACTTCACCGAACACGGTGATGCCGATGGTCAGCGAGCCGGCGGTGGTGTCGCCGCCCACCAGCTCGATGTCAAAACGGTCGGCCAGGGCCAGCAGCCCCTGGGCAAAGGGCGCCAGAAAGCGCTCATCGGCCCGTGGCAGGGCCAGGCTCAAGGTGAAGGCCAACGGCGCGGCACCGCAGGCGGCCAGGTCACTGAGATTGACCGCCAGCGACTTGTGGCCCAGCCGGACGGGATCGACGGTGGACAGGAAATGGCGGCCCTCGACCAGCAGATCGGTGGAAACTGCGAGCTGCATGCCCGGACTGGGTTGCAGCAAGGCGCAGTCATCACCGACACCGAGGGCAGCGCGCCGCACCGGGCGACGGAAAAAGCGGTCGATCAGCTCGAATTCACCCAAGGCCATGGGCCATTGTCGCCCAGGCCTTCAGCCTCCAGCCTCGCTGGGGCGCAGCAGATTGGCCAGCTCGACGGCCGATTTGACGTTCATCTTCTCGAACACCCGAGCGCGGTGGACCTCGACCGTGCGCACGCTGATGTCCAGTTCGTCGGCGATCAGCTTGTTGGGCCGGCCTTCGATCACCAGCCGCATCACCTCGCGCTCGCGCTCGGTCAGCTCGGCCAGCGCGCGCTGCACCTCCCGGTCCGCCAAGCGGGCCAGCAACACCTGCTCACTGCGCTTGAGCGCCAGCTCCACCCGGTCTACCAGGGCGTTGTCTGAAAACGGCTTCTCGACGAAGTCGAACGCGCCCCGTTTGACCGCCGCCACCGCCGTGGGCACATCGCCGTGGCCGGTCAGAAAGATCACCGGCAGGGCGTCGATCAACTGCCGCTCGATCAGCTCGTCAAACAGCGCCAGGCCGCTCAGGCCGGGCATGCGCACATCGAGCAAGAGGCACGACGGCGAGCTGGGCCAGTCGCGTGCGCTGCCCTGGGCCAGGCGCTGGCCGAGCAGCTCCTGAAACGCCTCGGCGCTGCCGAAGCCCTCGGACAACAAGCGCCGCGAGCGCAGCAACCAGGCCAGCGCATCACGCACCACATCCTCATCGTCAACCAGATAGACCATGGGCAGGCCCAATGAGCGTGAGGTGAGAGCAGAAGATGGCATGGTGAGCTCAGAGGGATGGCGGAGTCGGGCGGCGGGGACTCTCGGGAGCTGGAAGGGTAAACCGGAATTCCGTGCCGCGAACACCGGATTCGCCCCGGGCCTCGGCCGCCGGCTGGTGATCAAGCACGCCACCGTGCTGCTCGATCACCGTGCGGCACAGCGACAGGCCCAGGCCCATGCCCTCCTCACGCGTGGTGAAGAAGGGCGTGAACAGGCGTTGCGCCACCTCGTCGGGGATGCCGGGCCCGGCATCGATGACGCTCAGCAGCACCCAGCGCTGGTGGGTCTGGCGGGCCCGCAGACACAGCACCCGCTCCGCCAGCGGCGTGCCGCTCTCCATCGCCTGGATGCCATTGCGGGTCAGGTTGAGCAAGACCTGCTCGACCATGGTCCGGTCAATCAGCACGCTGGGCACCGGCTTGGGCAAGTCCAGCTCGATGCGGGTGCCGCTCTTGCGGGCCTGCAGGCGCACCAGCGGCATCACCGCGTCGATCAACTTGTCCACCGGGACCAGCTCGCGCGACTGCTCGCGCCGGCGCACAAAGCCGTGCACGCTCTTGATGACCCGGCCGGCCCGCTCGGCCTGCTCGGCAATCCGCTCCATGGCCTGGCGCACCAGGCCCAGGGTGTCGGGCTCGGGCTCGGCCATCAGATTGAGGGAGCCGGTGGCATAGCTGGCGATGGCTGCCAGCGGCTGGTTCAGCTCATGGCTGAGCAGCGAGGCCATCTCACCCACGGTGGCCAGCCGCGCCGTGGCCTGCAACCGCTCCTGCTGCTGGCGCGACAACTCCTCCATCTTGCGTTCACCGCTGACGTCCAGGATCGCGCTCATCCAGCCCGCCTGATGGCCCACCCGGTCGTTGAGCGGCGCTTCGTAGATCATCACCGGGAAGCGCTCACCATTGCGGCGCATGAAGACGGTCTCGAAGCCCTCGCGCTGGGCGCCGCCGTCTTCGGGCAGGCGCAGGCGGGCGGCCTGGCGGTCCTTGTACTCCTCGACATGCTCGGGCGGCCAGTACGGCGGCGGGTAGCGACCGATCAACTCCTCTTGCGCAAAACCGACCATGGCGCAGAAAGCCGGGTTGACGTAGCTGACGCGGCCATGCACGTCACGGGCACGCAGCCCGGTGACCAGCGAGTCCTCCATCGCCCGCCGAAAGGCCAGCGCCTCAGCCAGCGCGGTCTCGGCCAGGGCGCGGCGGCGCATGTCACGGGCCAGCAGCACGACCAGGCCCAGCAAGGCCATCGACAAGCCCAGCACCAGCGCGATCGCCAGATTCGGAATCAGGCCCGGCCGGCCCTGCACGCTGTCGGCGCGGAGCTGCAGGGAGGTGCCCGGCAGATCGACCAGCCGGGTGGCGTGATAGACGCCCGCGCCGCGCCGCGCGCCGGCCCGCACCAGCCGGGTGCCGTCGGCCTCGACCAGCGAGAACTCATGGCGACGCAGCTCGGTCAGGCGCAGTGCTTCATCGAGCAGGCTGGCCAGGCCCAGCGTGGCGACCATGAATCCTGCCGGGCGCCCGGCGAGCACCAGGGGCACGCAGAGGTCGATGGACTCCACGCCCAGGCCATCAGGCTGGGGCACGAAATAGGAGCGAGAGAAGGCCGGAGCCGCACTGCGGCGCGCCGCCGCGCAGGCGGCCTGCATTTCCAGCTCCAGCTCGGCGCGGGCGATCGAGCTGAAATGCGGCCGGTCCGGTCGGGCCTCCAAGGCCTGCAACAGCTGCATGCCGTCGCTGCGCCACTCCAGCCGCAAGACCTCGCTGCGCTGGCGCAGCATCTCGTGGCCATCGATGCGCCACTGCCGCTCGTCCGGGTCGTTCCACATCAGCGATTGCACGCTTTGCTGGGCCCGCTGCAGCACCCGGCGCATCTCCACCGAGCCCGAAGCGGCCGCGCTTTCCGCCTCATCCTGCGCCCGGGCCTCCTCGTAGCTCAGCGTGAGCCAGAGCAGCAGGCCCTGCGCCACGAGCAACAGCACCACCAGCGCGCCCCACAGGGGCCAGCGCGGGCTGCGGCGCAAGCGGAACATGCGCGTTGGCGGGTCGGTGGTGTCGGTCAAGAGAGGGTCAAGGTCATGCAGCGGACGCCTGAGTATCGGACGCGCGCGCAAGCCTGCCGTAAGCAGTTCCGCTCATGTGCGCGAGCCTTGCAGAGGCCACACTGGCAGGCCCGCGTTCGGCCCGGCGGGAGTGGCGCAGCGCCCAGGCGGCCGCGACTCCTACAATTTGCCCGGCGCCCACCCGATCGAACCCAAGGACATGTGATGCCTACTGCTGAAGAAAAACAAGCCGAACTGCGCCGTGCCGCGCTGGAGTACCACGAGTTTCCAACGCCCGGCAAGGTGGCCATCACCGCCACCAAGCAGTTGGTCAACCAGCATGACCTGGCACTGGCCTACTCGCCCGGCGTGGCAGCAGCCTGCGAAGAGATCGTCGAAGACCCGGCGAATGCCTTCCGCTACACCTCGCGCGGCAACCTGGTCGCCGTGGTCACCAACGGCACGGCCGTGCTGGGCCTGGGCAACATCGGCCCGCTGGCCTCCAAGCCGGTGATGGAAGGCAAGGGCGTCCTGTTCAAGAAGTTCGCCGGCATCGATGTCTTCGACCTCGAGATCGCCGAGAACGACCTGGACAAGCTGGTCGACGTGATTGCCGCGCTGGAGCCGACCTTCGGCGGCATCAACCTCGAGGACATCAAGGCGCCGGATTGCTTCTATGTCGAGCGCAAGCTGCGCGAACGACTGAAGATTCCCGTCTTCCACGACGACCAGCACGGCACGGCCATCGTGGTCGGCGCCGCCCTGCTCAACGGCCTGAAGGTGGTCGGCAAGAGCATCAAGGAAGTCAAGCTGGTGTCCTCGGGCGCCGGTGCCGCGGCCCTGGCCTGCCTGAACCTGCTGATCAAGCTGGGCCTGCCGCGCGAGAACATCTGGGTCACCGACCTCGCCGGTCTGGTCTGGAAGGGCCGCGCCGAGCTGATGGACCCGGACAAAGAAGAGTTTGCCCAGGAAACCTCGCAGCGCAGCCTGCGCGAAGCAATCGCCGGCGCCGACATCTTTCTCGGCCTGTCGGCCGGTGGCGTGCTCAAGGCGGACATGGTGGCCAGCATGGGCCCGCGTCCGTTGATCTTCGCCCTGGCCAATCCGACGCCCGAGATCATGCCGGACGAGGTCAAGGCCGTGCGCGACGACGCCATCATGGCCACCGGCCGCACCGACTTCCCGAACCAGGTCAACAACGTCCTGTGCTTCCCCTACATCTTCCGGGGCGCACTGGACTGCGGCGCCAGCACCATCAATGACGAGATGGAGATCGCGGCGGTTCAGGCCATCGCCGATCTGGCGCAGGCCGAACAGAACGATGTGGTGGCCTCGGCCTATGCCAACGCCACGCTCAGCTTCGGCCCCGAATACCTGATCCCCAAGCCCTTCGATCCGCGCCTGATGATGCAGATCGCCCCCGCCGTGGCCGAGGCGGCCCAGCGCTCGGGCGTGGCCACCCGGCCGATCGCCGACATGAGCGCCTACCGCGACAAGCTGCAGGCCTTCGTCTATGCCTCGGGCACGATGATGAAGCCGATCTTCTCGGTGGCCAAGAAGGCCAAGGCCAAGCGCGTGGCCTATGCCGAGGGTGAAGACCGCCGCGTGCTGCGTGCGGTTCAGGTGGTGGTCGACGAGAACCTGGCGCGCCCCGTGCTGGTCGGCCGCGCCAGCATCATCACCGCTCGCATCAAGAAGCTTGGCCTGCGCCTGGAAGAAGGCCGCGACTACGAGATCGTCAACATCGACGACGACCGGCGCTACCGCGACTTCTGGCAGACCTATCACCAGATGATGGAGCGCCGCGGCGTCACCGAGCAGCTGGCCAAGATCGAGATGCGTCGCCGCCTGACCCTGATCGGCAGCATGCTGCTGCACAAGGGTGAGGTTGACGGCCTGATCTGCGGCACCTGGGGCACCACCTCGCTGCACCTCAACCATGTCGACCAGATCATCGGCCTGCGTCCTGGCGTCAAGACCTTTGCCTGCATGAACGGCCTGATCCTGCCGAGCCGGCAGATCTTCCTGGTCGACACCCACGTCAACTACGACCCGACCGCCGAGCAACTGGCCGAGATCACCATCCTGGCCGCCGAGGAGATGCTGCGCTTCGGCATCCAGCCCAAGGTGGCGCTGCTGTCGCACTCCAACTTCGGTTCCAGCAACCAGCCGTCCGCCATCAAGATGCGCGACACCCTGGCGCTGGTCCAGAAGACCGCCCCCTGGCTGGAAATCGACGGCGAGATGCACGGCGACGCGGCCCTGGACGCGAGCTACCGGCATGAGCTGATGCCACGCAGCACCCTCAAGGGCGAGGCCAATCTGCTGGTCTGCCCCAACATCGATGCGGCCAACATCAGCTACAACCTGCTCAAGACCACCGCCGGCGGCGGCATCGCGATCGGCCCGGTCCTGCTCGGCGCGGCCAAGCCCGTTCACATCCTGACGCCTTCGGCCACCGTGCGCCGAGTCGTCAACATGACGGCCCTGACCGTGGCGGACGCCAACGCGGCTCGCTGAGCACGGAGAATTTTGTCCAGTTGTTTGATCGGCCGCAGCCCGGCTGATCAAGATCAAGACAGAAAGTAAGCGCCCGCTCAAAACCCTGGCCACTGCACCTTTTTCGGGCAGTGGCCTTGTGGTATTTGTGTCAATCAGATAGCATTGAGGTTTGAGTCTTCAGGGTAAACCCGTGGTTTTTCTCGGTCCACAGTCGGTGGAAAGCTCCTTGCGCAAGCAGGATCTGAGCTACTCGACACGTGCCGCCGGGAGCCTGGCCAGCAGGTTGGTCGCCACGTCGGTCTCGGTGTTGGTCTCTGTGCTGGCACTCGCTGGTGCAGGTGCAGTTTCTGCACGCGACCTGCCTGCAACCGACACCTCGACATCAGCGTTGTCAGCGACCGTTCCCACGGTCTCACTGGCCACATTGCCTGCCGAGGCACAGCAAACCGAACGCTTGATCCGAGCCGGCGGCCCGTTTCCTTACAGCAAGGACGGCACCGTGTTCGGCAATCGAGAGCGTTTGCTGCCGCGCCAATCACGAGGCTACTACCGCGAGTACACCGTTCGCACACCCGGGGTCAGTCACCGAGGTGCGCGGCGTCTGGTGTGCGGCGGCAGTCAACCGAAAGCCCCTGAGGCCTGTTTCTATACCAGTGATCACTACGCCAGCTTTCGCCGGTTGGTGCCGTGATCCCGGGTAGGGTTCTTGACATTTCTTGACCACAGGAGGAAGGCGACCATGCTCTTGCAGACCGTCCGTCCCAATATAGTGCAGGCGATACGCGCCTATCGGGTCGATGACCTGATGCGCGCAGCCCAGGAGTCGGGGCAGCATTTCTTGTTTGCCAACCTGACAGAAGCGCAGTCCAAGCAGGAGGTGCTGGAAGGCATCGCCACATCGTTTCTGTTCCCGCAGCATTTCGGCAAGAACCTTGATGCGCTCTACGACTGCATGACCGATCTGGTCCACAAGTCGGGCGCCCAACCAGGCTTCGTGGTGGTCCTGGAGCAGATCCCGGACAACTCCCGCTTTGACCGCGAATCGCGCGAACAGCTGCTGGATGTGTTTCGAGACGCCGCGGACTTCTGGGGGGATCGAAAAATCCCCTTCAGATGTTTCTATTCTTTTCAGTAGCCCGCTCCCAAGAAAACGGGTCATGGGAGCGGGCTGCTGAAACGGCCCCCGAAAAGCCGGCCACCAAGGCCAGCACGAAAGCAGGCATCAATCCCAACTTCGGCACCAACATGCCGATGATGAGCAGTGCCTTTGACACCGCCATGTGGCAGAACGCCGCCTGAGCGAGTCGATCACCATCGCCCGATCTGGTGCGATGCAGAAAGCAGAAGGCCCGCCAACGCGGGCCTTTTCTTTTGGACCGGAGAACGCAGAGCCGGGACGGTCTTCGGTCAACCCGCAGCCGGCGGCACCGCCTGCGCCAAGGCCACGAACTCGGCCACCGGCACCTCTTCGGCACGGCGCTGCAGGTCGAACTCGCCCGCAAAACCCTGCTCGTCCAGCCAGCGGCCCAGCGAGTGGCGCAGCAGCTTGCGGCGCTGCGAGAACGCCACCTGCACCATGGTCTCGAAACGGTCGACATCGATCTGCGCGGGCTGGGGCAGCGGGATCATCCGCACCACCGCCGAATCAACCTGCGGCGGTGGGTCGAAGGACTCCGGCGGCACGTCGATCAGCGACTCGATGTCATAGCGCCACTGCAGCATCACCGACAGCCGGCCATAGGTCTTGCTGCCCGGCGCAGCGGCCATGCGGTCCACCACTTCCTTCTGCAGCATGAAGTGCTGGTCTTCGACGCGGTGCGCTGCCGCCAGCAGATGAAAGAGGATGGGTGTGGAGATGTTGTAGGGCAGATTGCCGACCACCCGCAGCTTGCCACCCAGCTGATCGGCCAGGGCCGGGAAATCGACCTTCAGCACATCGGACTCGATGACGTTGAGGCCGCCCTGCTGACGCAGGCGCGCCGCCAGGTCACGGTCCAGCTCGATCACGGTCAGGTTGGGGCAGCGCTCGCGCAGCGGCTGGGTCAGTGCCCCCAGGCCTGGGCCGATCTCGACCACCGGCTGGCCCGGCCGGGGCTCGATGGCCCGGACGATGGCGTCAATGATGCCGCCGTCGGTCAGGAAGTGCTGACCGAAGCGCTTGCGGGCATGGTGCCTGCCGGCGCCCTGGCTCACAGCGGCGGCTCGCGCATCTCGATGAAGGTGCGCGACCGCAGCTCGCCCATCCACTCGGTGTAAGCCCCTTCGTACTTGCGTTCACGCAGCGCCGCCCGGGCCTGCTCACGCACCTGCTTCGGATCCACCGGCACCTGCCGGCGCTCCATCACCTGGATCAGGTGCACACCAAAGCGCGACACGATCGGGCTGGACATGCCATTGACCGGCAAGGCATTCATCGCGGTCTCGAACTCGGGCACGAAACTGCCCGGCGCGGTCCAGCCCAGATCGCCACCGCGCGAGGCGCTGCCATCCTCAGAGTACTCACGCGCCAGGTCCTCGAACTTGCGCTTGCCGCTGGCCACCTGGCTGCGGAACTCGGCCAGCCGGCGCTGGGCCGCCTCCGCCGTGAGCCGGATCGATGGGCGCAGCAGGATGTGGCGGGCGCGGGTCTGGGTCACGTTGTCGGTGTTGGCGTCGCCACGTGAAAGCAGCTTGAGCAGATGGAAGCCGGCACCGCTGCGCAGCGGCTCGGCCGTCACGGCCCCCACGGCCATGTCCTTGACCGCATTGACGAACAGGTCAGGCAGCCGATCGGCCGGCCGGGCGCCGATCTCGCCACCACGCTCCTTGTTGCCGTCTTCCGACACGGCCTTGGCCACCAGCTCGAAGGGCTCGCCCGCCTTCAGCCGGGCCTGCGCCGCCTTCAGGCGCGCCAGCCGCTCTGCCACCACCGTTTCGTTGGCGCCGTCGGGCACGGTCACCAGAATCTGCGCGATGTTCAGCTCGACGCTCATCGCCCGGCCGGCACGCTGCTCAGCGATGTAGGCATCGAGCTCGGCATCGGTGATCTTGATGCGGGTCTGCACTTCGCGCTCACGGGCGCGGTCAGATGCGATCTGGTCACGGATGTTCGAGCGGAAGCGATTGAAGTCCATGCCGTCCAGGCGCAGGCGCTCACGCAGATCGCTCATCGACATCTTGTTCATCGACGCGATGTTGTCGATCGCCCGATCCACCTCGCCGTCATCGACCCGGATGCCCCCCTCGCGGGCATTGACCACCTGCAGCCGCTCATCGATCAGGGTCTCGACGATCTTCTGGCGCAACTCGGCGGCCTCGGGCAGCCGGGCGTTCTCACGGTTCGCCTGCTCGCGGGCCTGCGCCATGCGCTGGTTGACCTCGACCTGGGTGACCAGTTCATTGCCCACCACCGCCACGATGAAGTCGGCCGTGCGGCTGGAGGTGCTGCCGGGAGCGGTAGCCCCCTGGGCCCAGGCCGCACCGTGCGAGCACGCCAAAACGGCCAGCCAAGGCAGCCACCGGAAACAAGAACGCAAGGAGTCAGTCATGGATTCACCGTGGACAGGGGTGCGGCTGCGTCGTCGCGCAGCAAGCGGTAACCGGGGATATTGTCCTTCAGGACCTTGAGCGGGTTGCTGCCCAGCCTTGAGAGGCCCAGCAACTCCAGTTGAATCATCAGCCGGTTGGTGGCTTCGGTCTGGCCCGTGGAGACCCGTTTGGCCACCACCCGGGCGATCCAGCAACCGGCGTCGTACTCCAGACCCATCAAGGAATCGGTCAGGCGCCGATCCTTCATGCTGTAGTTGACCCGACCCACGGCATAGAGCGAGCCCTGGCAACTGCCGTCGCTCGTGCTCGCACCCGCGCCGCGGAACACCGGCCACTGGTAGCCCAGCTCGAACTGGCGGGTCAGATCCTGGGTATAGCGGTAGGTGCCAGCCAGCGTGTGAAACGGCGCGGGCTGGTAGCGGGCCGACATGATGGCGCGCACCGTGCGCGAGGTGTCCTGGTTGTACTGGACCGTGGTGTCCATGCGCCAGGCTGACGAAAGCACGCCCGACGCGAACAGCAGCAGGTCAGAGACCCGACCATTGCTGGATGCGCCATCACTGTTCAACTGCTGGTCTTCGAACTGGAACCGCTGGGCCACGCCAAATCGCAGGCGCTCGATGCCATTGCGCGAGTCCAGCACCCGGGTGGTGGCGCCGATCGTGGCCTGGTGGGCGTCATTGACCCGGTCGATGCCGGTGAACTCGCTGTCGGCATAGATCGACACGGCATTGAAATCGCTCGCGGCCGTGTCGAACAGGGGCAGCTGGCTTTGATCGCGCCAGGGCGTGCGCACGTAATGGACGCGCGGCTCCAGGGTCTGCAGAAACGATCGGCCGAACCAGTTCACATCGCGCTCAAACCGCAGACCCGCGTCCAGGCTCGCCGTCGGGATCACCCGGCTGATGCGGGTGCGGCCATCACTCACCGGCTGGCTCAGCTCGTAGCTGGCCGCGTTCACGGCCAGCTTGGGGATCAGCCAACCCCAGCCCAGCTCCATCGGGCGCGACAACGCACCCAGCCAGTGCAGCCGGTCACCATCACTGCGCACATCGCCGGCAGCCCGGTCATTGAGCACAAAGCGGTTGGCTTCGAGCGAGGTGTCCAGCTCAATGCCGGAGGGCAAGCTGCTGGTCAGATGCACGCCCAGTTGCGGTACGCGCTGATAGGGCACCTCGATCGGGGCATCCAGATCCTGCAGCACGCGCCAGGCCTGCACCCGGGCGTACAGCGTCACGTCGGCCGCAGCCGACGACCAACGCTGCTCGGCATTGGCCTGCTGCGACAAGAGGCGCTGGGTCAGGCTGGGCAAGATGCTGGAGAAGTCCTTCCAGTAGCGGTCGTCCGACGCGTCCTGCCAATTCAGGCCGTAGCTGAATCCGCCGGCCACGGTGCCTTCATGGCCCGCCTCGACCGAATAGCGGCGCCGGCCCACCGTCCGGTCCTCGGGCAGCCAGTGCAAGTCAAGGTGTCCGACATCGGTCGGCATCAGGTAACGGTACTCGGTCTGCACGCCCACGCCGCGCCGGGTGGCCAGGGTCGGCATCACCGTCAGGTCGTAATTGGGCGCAATCCGCCAGTAATAGGGCACGATCAGACCGAAACCGCTGCGGCTGTCGAAAGGATCGATGGTCGGCGGCAACCAGCCCGACTTGGGCGCATCGGAGGCCGGAAAGCTGAGCACCGGCGCGGCCAGGATGGGCACCCCCAGAAATCGCAGCACCGCCCCCTCGGCGCGGCCTTCATTGGCCTCGAAGTCGAGATCCAGCCGGTCCATCCGCAGCTCCCAGCCCGGCTCCTGGCCATCCTCCCGGCTGCAACTGCTGTAATTGGCGGCGGTGGCGGTGAGCTTCTGCGGGCCGACGAAGTCGATCCGGGCCGCCTGCCCGCCGGCCCGGGTGCGCGCAAAGTAGTAGCGCGGCGACAGCACATGGCCGGTGCGCGAATCCAGCTGCAACTGGGCCTGGGTGCCCGCAAAACTGTCACCTCCGCTGGTGAGCGTCACCTGCCCTTCGGCGATGACCAGCTTGCTGGTGGTCAGGTAGCGCAGGGTGTCCGCCGTCAGCAGCAGCCCACCTCGGCGCAGTTCGACATCACCCAGTGCCCGAGTCTCGGTATCGAGCTGAGTGCGCAACTCGCGCGCGGTCAGCACCACCGGGCTGTTCTCGCCGCCATCGGTGTTGACCGAACCGTCCGGCCGGATGCTGGGGCGCAGGCTGACGGCCGCGGCCCCGACGGCAGGCGCAGCCGGTGTGGCGGGCTCGGCGCCCCAGGCCGGGCCGCTCAGCCATGCCGACGCGACCAAGCCCGCCAGCAGCCGGCGCGCAGCGGGGATCGGGGCAGAGGATTCAGGGCGGACGGTCAACAGCAAAACAGGCAAGCTCAACGCGCGAGAACGCGGGACCCTCTCAACCAGACAGGACAGGCATGGGCGGCAGCGACAGGCTGGCGGCTCGGGCCCCAGCCTCCGGCACACAGGGCCTCAGTAGAATCGAGATTATCCATGAGCTCCGCCACCCCGGCGCGGGCCTCGGCCCGTCTTGCTGCCCTGATGCCCACTGACTCTGACACCGCCGACCGCATCACCTGGACCGACCCGGCCCGCGAAGCCGCTTTCACGGCCTGGTTGACCCCCCTGATCGACCGCCACGGTCTGCAGCCCGACACCCTGGTGGCGGCCTCGGCCGATGCCAGCTTCCGGCGCTATTTCCGGATCCAGTCCCGCCACGGCACGCTGATCATCATGGACGCGCCGCCACCCCAGGAGGACGTGCGGCCGTTCGTCAGGGTGGCCAGCTTGATCAACCAAGCCGGATTGAACGCCCCCGAGGTGCTGGCCTGCGATGAGCATCAAGGCTTCCTGCTGCTGAGCGATCTGGGCCAGCAACTCTATCTGCACGCCCTGAAGGCTGACGACGGCAGCCAGTCCGAACGCTTGATGCGAGATGCGATCCGTGCCCTGGTGCACTGGCAGGGTCATGTGGACGCGCGGGATCTGCCCCCCTACGACGAGGCCTTGCTGCGCCGCGAACTGGCGCTGTTCCCCGAATGGTGCGTGCAGCGCGAGTACGGCGTGGTCTGGACCGAGGCCCAGCAGCTGCGCTGGCAGCAGGTCTGCGACCGGCTCGTGGCCAGCGCCCTGGCTCAGCCCTGCGTGGCCGTGCACCGCGACTGGATGCCGCGCAACCTGATGGTGGCCGATCCGAACCCCGGCATCCTGGACTTCCAGGACGCGGTGCGCGGCCCGATCAGCTATGACGTGGCCTCCTTGCTGCGCGACGCCTTCATCTCCTGGGACGAAGAGCGCGAGCTGGACTGGGCGGTGCGCTACTGGGAGGCGGCGCGCAAGGCCGGCCTGCCGGTGGACGAGGACTTCGGCGAGTTCTGGCGCCAGGTCGAAAGGATGGGCTTGCAGCGCCACCTGAAGGTGCTGGGCATCTTCTGCCGCCTCAAGCACCGTGATGGCAAACCCGCCTACAGCGCCGACCTGCCGCGCTTCTTCAACTACGCCGTGCGGGTGGCCAACCGCTACCGGGAGATCAAGCCCTTGATCGCCCTGCTCGAGTCGCTGGTCGGCCCGCTGACCACCACCGCCTACTCGCTGAAGTAGGCGCCCCGCAGGGCGGGCTGGAGGTCAGGGGTGCGCCGCAATCACCTCGGCCACCGCCGCCGTCAGGCGGGTGCCATAGCCCACATGCAGAAACTCGTTCGGCCCGTGGGCATTGCTCTTGGGTCCGAGCACGCCGCAGACCATCATCTGGGCCTGCGGGAAGCCCTGCTGCAGCAGGTTCATCAGCGGGATCGTGCCGCCCTGGCCGATGTAGCCCAGCGGCGCGCCGAAATAGGTCTTCGAGGCCCGATTCATGGCCCGCTCCAGCCAGTCCGCCAGGGCTGGCGCGTCCCAGCCGGTGGCACCCCAGTTGCCGACCCGGCCGTCCGGCTCGAAGGTGACCTTGGCGTTGTAGGGCGCGTTGTCCTCCAGCAAGGCCTTGAGCTGCACCGCGGCAGCATGGCCATCAACCAGCGGCGGCAGTCGCAGCGACAGCTTGAAAGCCGTCCACGGCCGCAGCACATTGCCGGCGTTGGCCAGGGGCGGCATGCCATCCACGCCGGTGACGCTCAGCGTGGGCCGCCAGGTGCGGTTGAGCAAGGCCTCGACCGGGTCACCGGCCATCGGCAGGGTGAAGCCGCCATCGGCGCCGCAAGCCCAGGGCAAGTTCTTCCACAGCGCCTCGCCCAACACGGCGGCCGTGGCACGGGCCTGCTCGATGCGGGCCGCGGGGATCTCGCAGTGGAAG
>CALRVU010000003.1:0-20761 GCA_943371685.1 Bordetella parapertussis
GGACGGGCCGGCAGAACTTGACGGTGGCTCGCCGACGGTGAGCCACTGACCGGGCTGGATCTCTGGGACCTGGGCATGGAAACTGGGTTCGCCAGCCTTGCCCAGTCTCAGGTAAGACGGTTGCGGGTTGCGCACCAGATAGCGCATGCAGGCCCGGACCTCCATCGGGTCGCCAGGCGCTGCGATCAGCATGTTTGGAAACGAGCGCATCAGCGCGTAGTCTTGCACCGCGTGATGGGAGTAGCCGAGTGCACCGTAGGCAAGGCCACCGCCGACCGACACCACGGTGACCGGCAACTGGTGATAGTCAACGTCGTTGCGGATCTGTTCGGCGCAGCGAAAGGTCGGAAAGTTGGCGATCGAATAGGTGAAGACGTGATAGCCCTCGGACGCCATGCCAGCGGCCAGGCCGGTCATGTTCTGCTCGGCGACCCCTGCATTGATGAAGCGATCCGGGAAGCGATCGGCAAAGGGCTCGACGACTGAGTAACCCAGATCCCCGACGATCAGGGCGATGTGGTCGTTTGCGCTTGCCAACGCCACCAATTCTTCGATGAAGGAATTTCTCATTGATTCATTCGCCCAGTTCGGCCAGCGCTTTTGCCAGATCCTGGTCGGATGGGCTTCGATAGTGCCATTCGACCTGGTTCTCCATGAAGCTGACGCCCTTGCCCTTGGTCGTGTGAGCAATCAGGACAGAAGGCTTGCCTGGCTCCCAGGGAGTGGATGCCAAGGCGTCGGTCAGGGCCTCGTGATCATGTCCATCGACTTCGCGGGTACTGCAACCGAACGCCTGAAGCTTGGCAGCCAAGGGCTCCAGCCCCAGTGTCTTTGCCACGGTCGTCAGGCTCTGCAGCTTGTTGTAGTCGATGATGGCGACCAGATTGTCGAGTCGGTGATGACTGGCGAACATGCAGGCCTCCCAGTTGCTCCCCTCACCCCACTCGCCGTCACTGAGCAGCACGAAAACCCGCCAGTCCTTGGCTGCCCGGCGTGCTGCCAGCGCCTTGCCGGTGCCGAAAGGCAGGCCATGGCCCAGCGATCCCGTGGAGAACTCCACGCCCGGCACCTTGTGGCTGATGTGATTCATCAGCACGGAGTGATCGAGGCCATAGCTCTTGAGCGCTTCCAGAGGCATGAAGCCCCGTTCCGCGAGCGCGGCGTAGATCGCGACGC
The DNA here is from genome assembly GCA_943371685.1 of Bordetella parapertussis. Classification (GTDB taxonomy): domain Bacteria; phylum Pseudomonadota; class Gammaproteobacteria; order Burkholderiales; family Burkholderiaceae_C; genus Ideonella; species Ideonella parapertussis_A. The sequence goes on from CALRVU010000003.1 coordinate 1,177, forward strand.
ATGCGTGCCCCTTGCTGAGGAGAAACCGGTCTCGATCGGGCCACTGTGGATCGGCGGGATTCACTTGCATGATCCGGCCGTACAGCACCGCGACGATGTCGGCAATCGACAGCGCGCTGCCGATGTGGGAGGCTCTGGCGCGGTGGACCATGCCCAAGGCATGCTTCCTGATCTGTCGAGCCAGTGATCGGGTGTCCTCTGCAAAAGGCGTCACAGCGGGGCCTCCAGGGCGGCGATGACAGACCGATGCGACTCTTCATGCACGAAGGCATAGTTGGTTTCGGGTGTTTCGTCCGTGACGGCTTCAAGCCGCCGAGCCCCTGCATCGCCAACGGCATAGCAGACATACCCGAGTGAACGGAAGTAGTCGATCATGTCGTTCGGGTGATAGCCGAAAGGCTTGGACCACTTGCGCAGAAGCTCGGCAAACACGATCGGCCGGTGACGCAGCAGCGTCTCCCGGCCGCCGCGGAACACCAGAAGCTCAGCGCCCTCGACATCGCACTTGATGAAGTCCGGCGCGACCTGCTGGTTGGTTGCCCATTCGTCCAGTGTCAAGGTCAACCCCACCACCTCACGGGCGTCCTTGGCGCCAGCCACATTGAGCAAAGACGCATTGGTGCCGCCCGTCGGAGCCACAAAGAACTTGAAGCTGCCGCTCGACTCGGACAAGCCGTAGTTGTAGCAAGTGACTTGAGCACCGACTTGATTGGCTGCCACATTGCGCTGGAGATAGCCATGGCTGACCGGCATGGGTTCGAAGGCATGAATGCGTGCCTTCGGGTGCGTCTTGGCGAAGCGCACCGTGTACCAGCCGATGTTGGCGCCGACATCCAGGATCTGTCGAGCCTGCGATGCCAGCAGATCCATGATCCGGGTCTCGGCCGGTTCGTACTGGCCGAAATTCATGATCTCGATGGGGGCGACGCGAGCTTCCTCTGGCGGCGCGTAAAGGCGTATGCCGTGCTCACGCATCAGAAAGCTGACGCCGTCTGCAGAGATCTGGATCTCCTGGACGTTCGTCTGTTGGACCACCTCGACGAAGCTGAAGAGCGACCGATGCACCTGGAGTGCTTCGCGGATGAAGTCGGGCTTCGAAAGTTCGCCTTGGGCAAACCGTTCCTTCAGTGTGTTCAGATTGTTCATGGGGCGTAGGCCTCGATCATGCGTCGGAATCCTTGAGTCGGGTCGAGGTCCGCAGACCATCCCAGTTCGGACAGGCGCTGGACATCCGGCACGAGTCGGCTGAAGGTGCTGGCCAGGTAGGCATTCCGGTCAGTGCTCACCTGGCGCTCCACTTTCAATTGTCGATCGGGGTAGAGACCGACCAGCAACTCCGCCAACTCCAGGACGGAAAGCTCGGCCGATGGGTTCGCCACGTTGTAGGGCGTGCCTGCCTGACCCCGCAGCATGACTGTGAAGAAGCCCGCGATGGCATCAGACACATAGCAGAAGGCCCGCTTTGCGGCGCCGTCGCTCTTCATCACGATGTTCTCTCCACGCAGCACGTTGAACACGAAGTCTGCAAAGACGCGCCCGTCATCGGCTTGCAGCCCCGGACCGTAGGTGTGGAAAGGACGGACGATGTAGGTCGGCAGCTGGTGCTGTTGATGCCAGGCCACGCACAGCGTTTCCCCGAGACGCTTGCTCTCGGCGTAGCATGCCCGGACGGTCGCTGGATCGAGCGTTCCGAAATGCGTTTCAGCCAGCGTCACTTCTCCGGGCACGGCGCCATAGACTTCACTGCTGCTGACGAACAACAGGCCCTTGGGCTGCGCGGTGTTCTGCAGCGCACTGAGCAGAGCCGCCGTTCCCACTGCATTCGGCAAGAGCGTGCCGACGGGATCGATCCCGTAGAACTTCGGGCTCGCTTGGCTGGCGGCGTGGATCACCCAGTTGCAGCCCTTGATGTCGGGAACGGCGACCTGATTGAGGTCCCATTCCATCCACTCAAGCCCTTGCGCCGAATCCAGATCGTCCAGCCGCTTTCGGGCTCGGTCGATGTTGCGGACCATGGCCACGACCTGGACCGGCTCATCCACCTTGCCCAAGCGGTGCAGGGCCAGCAGCGTGCGAACCACATAGCCACCCAGGAAGCCTCCCGCGCCAGTGACCAGCACGCGTTGACCTCCGAGTTGATGCCACGGGAGGTCGCGTGCGCAGATGGCTTCGACGTCTTGCGCCCAGATCGCATGCGTCGGTGCGTTGGGCATCAGAAGCTCACCCCGAGAAACTCCTCCAGCTTGGAAACCATGAAGTCCAGATGCTCGGTGTCCAATCCCGGGAACACGCCAAGCCAGAAGGTCTGGTTCATCACCACGTCGGTGTTGGTCAGCTCACCGCTGATGCGGAACTCGCGACCGATCATGTAGGGTTGACGGGTCAGATTGCCTGCAAAGAGCAGGCGCGTTCCGATCTTCTGCTGATCGAGGTAGTTGAGCAGATCGACGCGCTTCACGCCCGCGTTCGGTTTCAGGATCACGGGAAACCCGAACCACGACGGATTCGATTCAGGTGTGGCTTCCGGGAGGTGAAGGAACTCGGCACAAGATTGCAGCTTGTCCTTCAAGTAGCTGAAGTTTGCCCGGCGTTTGGCAATGAAGTCCTCCAGTTGCTCCATCTGCGCCAAGGCGCAGGCAGCCTGCATGTCGGTGATCTTCAGGTTGTAGCCCAGGTGCGAGTAGGTGTACTTGTGATCGTAGCCTTCAGGGAGGTCACCCAGCTTCCAGCAAAACCGCTTGTTGCAGGTGTTGTCTTTCCCAGGCGGGCAGTAGCAATCGCGACCCCAGTCACGGAACGATTCGGCGATCAGCTTCAGTTCGGCGTTATTGGTGAAAACGGCACCGCCTTCGCCCATGGTGATGTGGTGGGCGGGGTAGAAACTGAGGGTGGCAATGTCACCGAACGTGCCGACCATCTGACCCCGGTAGGTGGCTCCGAGGGCATCGCAGCAATCCTCGACCAGCCAGAGCTTGTACTTCTTGCACAGCGCTGTGACGACGTCCAGGTTGAAAGGATTGCCAAGGCTGTGAGCCAGCATGATGGCCTTGGTCTTGGGCGTGATGGCAGCCTCGATCTTGGTGGCATCGATGTTGTGCGTGGCCAGATCCACGTCGACGAACACCGGCACGGCGCCGAACTGCAGGATCGGGTTGACGGTCGTCGGGAATCCAGCTGCGACGCCGATCACTTCATCACCAGGCTTGATCGCGCGCTCACCCAGTCTTGGGCTGGTCAGCGTGGAGAAGGCCACCAGATTGGCGGAGGAGCCCGAGTTGACCGTGATCAGGTGCTTCACACCCAGAAACTGCGCCAGGCGCTGCTCGAACATCGCGTTGAAGCGCCCGGTCGTGAGCCACCCGTCGAGCGATGCATCCACCATCAACTGGAGCTCTTTGGCGCCGATGACCTTGCCCGACACCGGCACGCTGCTTTGGCCCGGCACAAAGGGCTGGGGTGCGCATGAAATGTCTGCGTATTGCTGGACCAATTCGCTGATCTGGCTGCGCAGTTTGTCGAGTTGGGGCTTGAAGGAAACGGTGGTGGTGTTCATAGGTCGGATTGGTATTGGGCGATCTGATTCAGGCAGAAGGCGCGCATGTCCTGCTGGGTGAGCCATGCGCGATGCCATTCAGTGATCCGGATCAAGGCGGTTTCGAGATTCCAGCGCGGCACCCAGTGCAAGCGTTGGCGCGCCTTGGAAATGTCGAGTTTGAGGAAATTGGCCTCGTGCGGGTGGTCGCCGGGCTGGAGCTTCCAACTCGCGCCGTCGCCCCAGTCCTCGCACAGATGCTCGACGATCCACTGCACGGGCCTGGCGTCTTCGTCCTTCGGGCCAAAATTCCAGCCTTCGGCGTGGCTTTGTCCGTGGTGGAACAGGCGCTCGGCGAGGAGCAGGTAGCCCGACAGAGGCTCCAGCACATGCTGCCAAGGGCGTATGGCATGCGGGTTGCGGATCAGTACGGGTTCCCGCTGCTGCAGCGCTCGCAGGATGTCCGGCACCAGGCGGTCACTTGCCCAGTCGCCGCCACCGATGACATTGCCGGCGCGTGCGGTGGCCATGGCGATGCCTGCGTCCTTCAGAAAGGACTTCCGATAGGCACTGCTGACAAGTTCCGCGCAACCTTTGCTGCTGGAGTAGGGGTCGTGTCCGCCCATGGGTTCGTCTTCACGGTAACCCCAGACCCACTCCCGGTTGTCGTAGCACTTGTCGGTGGTGATGTTGACGATTGCCTTGACTGAACCGGCGTGGCGAGCGGCCTCGAGCACATGCACCGTGCCCATCACATTGGTCGCGTAGGTTTCGATGGGCTGCTGGTAGGACAGACGGACCAGCGGCTGGGCGGCCATGTGGATGACGATTTCCGGGGCGAAATCGGTCATCTGCGCCTGCGTTGCCGCAGGGTCGCGGATGTCGGTGATCCGGTGCTGCATTCCTTCGCAGACGCGGGCCACATTGAACAGCGCCGGTTCGGTCGGCGGCGCCAGCGCGATGCCACGCACGATGGCGCCCATGGACTGGAGCCACAGGCTCAACCAGCTGCCCTTGAAACCGGTATGGCCCGTCAGCAGGACGCGCCGGTCCCGCCAGAAATCCGGATCCACCGTTTGGGAGTGAACCGCGCTCATTCCCAGGACTTCCATGGGGCCTTGCCGGAGTCCCAGAGTTCTTCCAGCAAGGTCTTGTCGCGCAAGGTATCCATGGGTTGCCAGAAACCGGAATGCTCGTAAGCCATCAGCTGGTCGTCCGCGGCCAGGTTCATCAAGGGCTCCTGCTCCCAGACTGACGCGTCACCGTGGACGTAGTCGAGTACTTTGGGTGAAAGCACAAAGAAGCCGCCATTGATCATTGCGCCGTCTCCCTTGGGCTTCTCCCGGAAGCTCATGACTTTGCGCTGCTGAATGTCGAGCGCTCCGAATCGGCCTGGCGGATAGGTCGCAGTGAGCGTGGCGGCCTTTCCGTGTGAGCGATGGAAAGCAATGGTGTCGGCGATGTTGACGTCACTGACGCCGTCACCATAGGTGAAGCAGAAGGCTTCTTCGTTTCGCACGTAGTCAGCGACCCGGGCCAGACGGCCTCCCGTCATGGAATTGTCGCCCGTGTCGACCAGGGTCACCTTCCACGGCTCGGCCCGCTTTTGATGGACTTCCATGGTGTTCGAGCGCATGTCAAAAGTGACGTCGGACATGTGCAGGAAGTAGTTCGCAAAGTACTCCTTGATCACATAGCCCTTGTAGCCGCAGCAGATGACGAAGTCGTTCACGCCATGGCGGGAATACATCTTCAGGATGTGCCAAAGGATCGGCTTGCCGCCGATTTCCACCATGGGCTTGGGCCTCAGGGCGGTTTCTTCGCTCAGTCGGGTGCCAAGGCCACCAGCCAGGATCACTGCTTTCATCGGGGAGCCGTTGTGTCAGGTAGAAGTTGAAGCGACGAAGGCGTCGGAGAAAAATCGTCCCGGCGGAAGGCCGGCGTCCATCAGGCGCGCTCGTGCCGTGTGGATCATGGCTTCCGAGCCACAGGCATAGACCATGCTGCGTTCAAGATCCAGATTGTCCGCCATGAGTGCATCGGTGACCCAGCCGCGGCGCCCGGACCAGTCGGTGTCAGCGCGACTCAGGACCGGCACGAACCGAAGGGGGGACTTCAATGATCCAGGATCCCAGTAGAAGTCTGCTTGCGCCCGGGCACCCCAATACACATGGATCGATTCCGGAGGATCTGACGGCGGACTTGTGGCCAAGCCTTCGAGCATCGCCTTGACAGGCGCCATGCCCGTGCCCGTGGCAAGGCAGATGAGGTGTTTGTCAGCGGCGGGCCGCAAGAAGAACGTGCCCAGAGGGCCGTGCAGGCGCAGCAGATCGTTGGGTCGGGCCTGATCGAACCAATACTGACTCATCTGTCCGTCCTCGACGCGACGGATGTGCAGTTCGATCGACTGGTCAGCTTGCGGTGCACAGGCAATGGAGTAGGCCCGGCGCAGGCTGTTGGGGCCGATCACATCGACATATTGACCGGGCAGGAAGTTGAGTGGGCTGGCAGGGGGCAAGCGCAGCCGGACCTGCATCACCTCCGGACTGAGCCGGGTGAGCGACTGGATCCGGCAGGGGATCGTCCTGGGCGGCGGCAGCTTGATGTCACCGAGATCCTCCAGATCCAGGATCAGATCGGTCTGTGCCGAACGCACGCAGCCCAGGATCCAGCCGTCACTTTGCTCAGCCGCAGACAGCCCGGTTTCGGCGGCCAGCGCCTTCGTCTCGCCCTTCAGCACGCGGCATTTGCAGGTGCTGCATCGACCTGTGCGGCAGCTGTACGGCAGCACCACCCCCTGGCGTGCGGCTGCGTCGATCAGGGGCTCTTCGGGGTCGGATCTGAACTGCTTGCCGGACGGCAGGTGAATGTTGAACACTTGGGGCGTGCCTCGCGCTTGAGCGCGTTGAATCAAGACCAGTTGCTGGCGACAGCGGCGCTGTAGGCGCTGGCCATGCCGTCGCGCAACGTGGTGCGGTAGGTCCAGCCCAGCGCGGCCAGCCTCGAGACATCCAGCAGCTTGCGTGGCGTGCCGTCAGGCTTGCTGGCGTCAAAGACGACCTGTCCTTGAAAGCCCACCACCTCCATCACGGTCTCGGCGAGTTCGCGGATCGTCACGTCAGTGCCCGTGCCGATGTTCACCAACGGACCGCTGTATCCGGACGCCATCAAGTGCACACAGGCGTCTGCCAGGTCGTCGACGTAGAGAAACTCGCGCATGGGCGTGCCGCTTCCCCAGACCACATAGTGCGAGTCTCCACGCAGCCTGGCTTCGTGGGCCTTGCGGAGCAGTGCCGGCAGGACATGACTGTTGCTGAGATCGTAGTTGTCGTTCGGGCCGTAGAGGTTGGTCGGCATGACGCTGATGTACTGGCGACCATGCTGCGCGTTGTAGGCCTCGCACATCTTGATGCCTGCGATCTTGGCAATCGCATAGGGTTCGTTGGTCGGCTCCAATGCGCCTGTCAACAAGTAGTCTTCCTTGATCGGTTGCGGGCAGTCGCGTGGATAGATGCAACTGCTGCCCAGGAACATCAGCCGTTGCACGCCAGCCAAGTGGGCGCCGTGGATCAGGTTGTTCTGGATGATCAGGTTTTGGTGCAGGAACTCAGCGCGGAAGGTGTTGTTCGCGTGGATGCCGCCCACCTTGGCCGCTGCGATGAACACATAGTCAGGCCGATGGGCATCGAGGTAGGCCTCGACGGCGGCCGTGTTCATCAGGTCAAGTTCATCCCGAGCAGGCGCGAGGACCTGAGAGTAGCCGCCGGCTTTCAGACGCCTGACCAAGGCGCTGCCGACCATGCCGCGTGCGCCTGCGACCATCAGCTTCGCATCGAGTGCCAAGTGGTTCATGACTTACTCGTGGTGGTCGAAGGTCTGGAATCCAGCGAGCTTGACCAGGTTGTCCTTGCGCGCGGTGGCAAAGTCCGAAGCCACCATTTCCTTGACCAACTCGGGCAGCGTCGTCGTGGGCGACCAGCCCAGCTTCTGTTTGGCCTTGCTGGGGTCTCCCAACAGGGTTTCGACTTCGGTTGGCCGGTAGTAGCGCGGATCCACCTTGACGACCACATCGCCGACCTGGCACTTGGCCAGCCATTCGCCGTTGACCGCATGGATGGCCTTGACTGTGGCGATCTCTGCTTCAGCTTCCCCCGAGAATTCGAGCTCTATGCCCAGTTCTCTGGCTGAAAGCTCAACGAACTGCCGGACGCTGTACTGAACACCGGTCGCGATCACGAAGTCTTCGGCCACCTCCTGCTGCAGCATCAGCCACTGCATCTCGATGTAGTCGCGCGCATGACCCCAGTCGCGCAGCGCGCTCAGGTTGCCGAGGTACAGGCAGTCTTGCAGACCCAGCGCGATTCGACTGATGGCGCGGGTGATCTTGCGCGTGACAAACGTCTCCCCCCGCAGCGGGCTTTCGTGGTTGAACAGCACGCCGTTGCAGGCGTACATGCCATAGGCCTCGCGGTAGTTGACCGTGATCCAGTAGGCATACAACTTGGCCACCGCATACGGGCTGCGCGGATAGAAGGGCGTGCTTTCCTTCTGCGGAGTCTCTTGAACCAGGCCGTACAACTCGCTGGTCGATGCCTGATAGAAGCGCGTCTTCTTTGCCAAGCCCAGAATCCGGATCGCCTCAAGGATGCGCAGCGCGCCGATGCCGTCAGCATTGGCGGTGTATTCGGGTTCTTCGAACGAGACGGCCACGTGCGATTGGGCCGCCAGGTTGTAGATCTCGTCCGGCTGCACCTTCTGGATGATGCGCACCAAGCTGGTGGAGTCGGTCAGATCGCCATAGTGCAGGATGAACTTGCGGCCATCGACATGGGGATCTTCGTAAAGATGGTCAATGCGGTCGGTGTTGAACAGGCTGGCCCGGCGCTTGATGCCGTGCACGATGTAGCCCTTCTTCAGCAGGAACTCGGCGAGGTAAGCGCCATCTTGACCGGTCACGCCGGTGATCAATGCAGTTTTCGAGGTCATAGGATCAATGTTGAGACGGGCCTGTCAGTGCCGAACCAGTAGGTCGATCCCGTCTACCTGACTGCGTTGAGTGCGGCCACGCCCAAGCCCAGTTGATAGATGATCTGAGTCCAGTCCTTGGCGTTCTGCACGAACGTTGTCTTGTTCAGCTCTTCCGGCACGAACACCGTATCTCCGGGCAGGGCTTGCAGCGTGTCGATCGAGCCCTCGCGCAACCAGCTGGCGTTGCTCAGCGCACTGAAGACCGTGCCGTTGGCTCGGATGACGAAGGTGCTTTCCCGGTCGGCACCGCGGGTGGTTCCGCCAGCTTGGCGCAGATAGTCTCCCACCGTGCGTTCCCCGTTGTAGAGGTAGCTGCCGGTGTTGAATACGCTGCCGAACACCCCCACCGAGGTTGGTAGCGCAGGCACGTAAATGCGGTCGTCATCTTCCAGTGCCAGTTCCGGCAGCGAGGTCGAGTTGGGTTCCAGTTGCAGCACCAGCCGACCACTGGGGCTCACATTGCGAAGTCGCTCCACCAGCTTGGCTGCGGCGGTCGACTTGGCATCTTGTGCCTTGGCATCGTCCGCGGTGGCCGTGCGTTGCGTGGTGGCATTGCGCGTCAGGTCGGTCTCGAGGTCGCGCAAGGCGCGGTCGTAGTTCTCTTGCTGCGCCAGCAGGACGCTGCGACGCGTGAACTGGGTTCCGAACACAAAGGCGTTGGGCGCAAAACCGCCAGCCGCCGCCAGTGCATCCTGCACGGAGCTGTTGGCTGGCAGAACATAAGTGCCCGGCTTGAGCACCTCGCCTTCAACCACCACGCGCTTGTTCTGCCGGCCGATGGGCAGCTTGGCATCGATCACGCTGAAGACCCTGAGCACATCGCCGCGCGCCAAGGTCAAGGCGTCTGTCTCTGGCAGGTTGACCTGGCTGACGCGGGTGCCATTGCGTTCGATCAATCGCTCAACCGAGATGCGTGTACTGTCCGCGACCGAGCTGAAGCCGCCTGCCAAGCGAAGTGCGCTTGAAATGGACTCGCCCGGTTTGATCTCGATCACGGCAGGCTGGTTGACGCTGCCAATCACCGCGATCTGGGGGCCGATCGGTCCGACATGGATGACGTCGTCGGGTTGCAAGACCAGGTCACCATCCCGGCTGCCCGCGATCAACAGATCGTAGAGGTCGAACCGCGCCAAGGGCTTTCCGCCTCGCTTGAGCTGGATGTCGCGCGAACTGCCTGCGGCTGATGGACCTCCAGCGCTCACGAGAGCGGCGCTGAGTGTCGAGAGGGCAGGCATGGAATACGCACCGGGCTTGGATGCAAATCCGGTCACATAGACTCGAATGCTCCGCAGCTGCGACAGCGAAACACTCAACTCGAAGTTCTTGAACAGGCGCCCGATCCTCGCGCTGACGATCGCGGGAAGATCGGCATAGCGCACGCCGGCAACCAGAATCGGACCCACTCGAGGCACCGTGATCCTGCCCGAGCGATCGACGGTCAAGCGCAGGTCGGCGTCGACCGAGCCCCAGACGGTGAGGCTCAATTCATCACCCGGAACGACGACATAGTCAGCAGGAATCAGCGGCGACGTCTCTTCCATGGCGACCGCTCTTTGCGCCATCAAGGTTGCGCCCAACCGTTCAATCGAATCGGGTGCGACCATGCGGTTGACGTAGCGTTCAAACTCGCTGGGGGCGTTTGCCTGAAGTGATGACCTGGACTCTTGCTTGGCCGGAATGCCTCGACCATCTGCCGGGCTGCTGGCGGAATCGGCTGGGGTCGGCGCCCGCGCAGGCGACTGCAGAAGCTGCACCGAGCTGCCGCGGCTCGAGCCTGATCCATTGCTGTCCACTCGGTCCTGCGCCTGAACCTGAGTTGATCCAAACGCAGCCATTCCCAAAATCAGACAAAGGCAACTGCAGCGTCGAAGTGCATCGGAGGTCAGGGCAAGCGGCATGAAGAAGGAAGTCCTAGACAGGGAATGAGGCGTGAGGCTCGCCGCCGCGCAATGATTCGCGACTGGCCGTCGCGCTGAGGCGACGAACTCTCTGCCTCCAGTGTGCATTCTAGTCAGCTCACAAGGGCCCCTAGTAAGATCCCTACATGTCGATCCTCCTGATGGCTTTCGGCGTTGCGTGGCTGCTGACTTTGCTGGCTTTGCGACTTGCCAAGCGTTACTCGCGTCTTTCTTACGATCACGATCTGTCGGGCCCACAAAAGATCCATGCGGTTCCGGTCCCCCGGATCGGCGGAGCAGGCATTTTTCTCGGATGTCTCGCTGGATTGCTGGTTGCCGTCGCACAGCAAAGGGGATCGGTCGGCGGTGGGAGCCTGGGTCTGTGGTTGCTGGTCGCTGCTCTGCCGGCTTTTCTGGCGGGCATGACCGAAGATCTCACCAAGGACGTCAGTCCGCGGCGGCGACTGGCTGCCACGGCGGCGTCGGCCATGCTGGCTGCGTATCTGCTGGGCGCTGTGATCAACCGGTCCGGTCTGCCTGGGGTGGACAGTCTGTTGGGTTGGAGTGCGGTGGCCTTGATGGTGACCGTGGTCGTGGTGGCTGGCATTGCCAATGCCGTGAACATCATCGACGGCTTCAACGGCCTGGCCTCGATGTGCTCGGTGATCATGCTGGCCGGCATGGCCTATGTAGCCTATCAGGTTGGCGACGTCCTGCTCTACTCGATGGCCTTGGCAGGCATCGGTGCGGTGCTCGGTTTTTTTCTTTGGAACTATCCCGCCGGCTACATCTTTCTGGGTGATGGCGGCGCTTATTTCCTGGGTTTCTATGTGGCCGAGGTGGGCATCCTGCTGCTTGTCAGGAATCCGACGGTATCGCCGATGTTCCCGCTGCTGATCTGCATCTACCCGGTGTTCGAAACCTTGTTTTCGATCTACCGGCGGGTCGTGGTGCGTGGCAGGCCTTCCAGCATGCCTGACGGGATCCACCTTCATTCACTGGTGTTCAAGCGCTTGATGCGCTGGGCAGTCGGGACCATCGACCCGCATGCTCGAACCCAGCGCAATTCTTTGACTTCACCCTACCTCTGGTTCATCTGCATGCTCTCGGTGGTACCGGCCGTGATGTTCTGGGATCAGACCTGGATTTTGTTGGGCCTGGTCATCGTTTTTGCTTGCGGGTACGTGTGCTTGTATGCGCGAATCGTGCGGTTCCGGACACCCCGCTGGCTCATTTTTCGACGTTGAACGGCTGCTGCTGGTGACAACAAGCGATAATCCGTGGTAATGACCATTGAAACCACGGCCCCCGAGGCCACCTCAGCCGAGGCAGCGCCTCCCGCCCGATTCGACACCTTGCCGCTGGACCCCAAGCTCCTGCGTGCGGTGGACGACCAAGGCTATGCCACCATGACGCCGATCCAGGCCAAGGCGATTCCGATCGTTTTGCAGGGTCGTGACGTGATGGGGGCGGCGCAGACCGGCACCGGCAAGACGGCCGCATTTTCGATTCCGCTGCTGCAGAAGATGATGCGGCACGAGAACGCCAGCGCTTCACCTGCGCGGCATCCAGTCCGGGCCTTGGTGCTGGCGCCGACGCGGGAGCTGGCCGACCAGGTGGCCAACAACGTCAAGGCCTACGCCAAGCATTGCAACCTGCGTGCGGCGGTGGTGTTCGGCGGCGTGGACATGAAGCCGCAGACGCTGGAGCTCAAGGGTGGGGTCGAGGTCTTGATCGCCACGCCGGGCCGCTTGCTCGACCACATCGAAGCCAAGAACTGCGTGCTCAACCAGGTGGAGTATGTGGTGCTTGACGAAGCAGACCGCATGCTTGACATCGGTTTTCTGCCTGACCTGCAGCGGATCCTGAGCTTCTTGCCCAAGCAGCGCCAGACCTTGTTGTTTTCGGCGACCTTTTCGCCCGAGATCAAGCGCCTGGCCAACAGCTATCTGCAGGATCCGATCCTGGTGGAGGTGGCCCGCCCCAATGCGACCGCCACCAACGTCGAGCAGCGTTTCATCAGCTGCGTGGATGACGACAAGCGGCGCACCGTGCTGCACATCCTGCGTGAGCGGGGCATTCGTCAGGCCATCATCTTCGTCAATTCAAAACTGGGCGCCGCCCGGCTGGCGCGCTCGTTTGAGCGCGATGGTCTGCGCACCGCCGCATTGCACGGTGACAAGTCGCAGGATGAGCGTTTGAAGTCCCTGGCGGCTTTCAAGGCCGGTGAGGTTGACCTGCTGGTGGCCACCGATGTGGCTGCGCGTGGTCTCGACATCGCTGACCTGCCCGCCGTGTTCAATTTTGATGTGCCCTTCAATGCCGAGGACTATGTGCACCGCATCGGCCGCACGGGTCGAGCGGGCGCATCAGGCATTGCCGTGACGCTGGTGACGCGGGATGACACCCGCTTGATTGGCGACATCGAGAAACTGATCAAGAAGAAGATCGATCTGGATGTGATCGAGCTCGAGTCGGACCGGCCGGTGCGACCACCGTCGCGTCCGCGTGAAGAGGCATTCGAGGAGCGTCGGCCTGTGGCGCCGCGCCGCGCCGAGGGTGCGCGGGCATCCTCGCGCGATCCCTTCTTTGATCGCCCTTACGAGCCGTCGGTGAGCAACGAGCCTGCTGCCTGGGAGAAGTCTGCGCCGTCGATTCCCTCACCCACCCGGCTGTCGCCGAACATCCGACCCAAGCGCAAGGTGGCATCGCTGCTGGGTGGCGCCAAGGGCTGATGGGTGGCGGGTGATCTGTCGACGCGCTGGCATCATGCCTGGCGGCTGATCTTCGCGGTCACCTTGCTGGCCGCGCTGGTGGTGGCACTGCTGCCGCCCGGTGAAGAGCGCCCCGACTGGTTCCCGCAAGCCGACAAGTTGCGCCATGCGCTGGCCTTCATGGCCCTGTGGTGGGTGGGCAGCCATGTGCGCTGGCGCTCCCCTTGGGCATTGGCGATCTTGTTGCTGGCCTTCGGCATTCTGATCGAGTTGGCTCAGCGCATGACGGGCTACCGCGTGGCCTCGGTGGGGGATGTGCTCGCCGATCTCATCGGCATCGCCCTCGGCGCCGCCTGCTGGCGCCTCCCGCAGGCTAGTCAGCCAGCCACATGAACACCGCCGGCAGGTCGGCTGGCAGGTTCAGCATGCCTGCAGTGCGCCACTGTGCCACGCTGCGGGTGCGGCACCAGCCGCCGGTCGAGGTCAGCCCGCATGCCACGCTGAGCCGGGTTTGCGGGTTCAGCAGTTGCACCAACGCACTCATCAGCGCCGTGTTGCGATAGGGTGTTTCGATGACGATCTGGGTCTGTGCTTCCCGACGGGAGCGTTGCTCCAGTTCACGCACCCGTTGTGCGCGGGCATCGGCCTGCTGCGGCAGGTAGCCCTCGAAAGCAAAGCGCTGGCCATTGAGGCCGCTCGCCGCCAGGCCCAGTGTCAGCGCACTGGCACCCGCCAGAGGCTCGACGACGATGCCCGCCTCATGCGCTGCATGCACCAGCGCGGCGCCAGGATCGGCCACCGCCGGCAAGCCAGCTTCGGACAGGAGTCCGATGTCCAGACCCTTGAACGCCGGCGCCAGCAGCTCCAGCCAGGCCGCGGTCGCGACCTGACCTTTGGGATCGCCCTTGCGTGCCCGCGGCAGCTCGGTGATCTGCAGGTTCTGCAGCGGCATGCACAAGGGCTCCACCGCATCCACCCGCTTGAGAAAACTGCGTGCGGTCTTGGCGTTCTCCACGACCCAGCATGTCAAGCTCGCCGCGCGGCGCATCACCTCTCGACTCAGCACGGTGTCCAGCGGCTCGGGTGTCGTGCCCAGGTCCAGCGTGTTGGGCACCAGAACGAGCTTGCCAGCCGGTGGTGCCTTGCTCATCGGGCGCTTCCCAAGGGGTCGAGGCCGGCATCGCGCAGCAGCGCGGCGGTGCGGATCAGCGGCAAGCCGATCAGCGCGGTCGGGTCGTCGGACTCGATGGCCTCCAGCAGTGCGATGCCCAGGGTCTCGCATTTGGCGCTGCCCGCGCAGTCATAGGGTTGCTCCAGCCGCAAGTAGTGCTCGATCTCTTCGGCGCTCAGGTGCCGGAACTGAACCCGGACTGCAGCGAGGCGGACCTCGGCGAAGGTTCGGGCCGGGTTGACAACGGCCACGGCGGTCTGGAACACGATGCTGCGCCCGCTCATGCGCGTCAGTTGCGCCACCGCATTCTGATAATTGCCGGGCTTGCCGACGGGCTCGCCGTCCACATCGGCCACTTGATCGGAACCGATGACGATGGCTGCCGGATGGATGGCCGATACCGCAAGTGCCTTGGCCAGCGCCAGGCGCTGCGCCAGCGCGGCGGGCGCTTCGCCAGGGTGCGGCGTTTCGTCAACGGCGGGTGCGCACACCTCGAACGGCAGCCGCAGGCGTTCCAGCAACTCGCGCCGATAGCGCGAGGTGGAGCCGAGAATCAACAATGGATGACTGGACATGGCTCGATTGTCCCATCGGTGTGTCGGTGGGTGCCGAATTACACTGAGGGCATGACTGAAAGTTCAATGGACATCTTGCGTCTGGACGTGGCTGCGGTGGCGGCGCAGGGTTTGAGTTTGGCCGGCACTTGGCCGGTCGCGGAACTGACCCGTCTGGCTGAGTCGCACCTGCCTCAGGCGGGTGAGCCGGTCGTCGTGGACTGGCGGGTGCAAGGTGACATGCGCCCGGTGACGGGCGGCAGCCCGGAGATCTGGTTGCGTTTGCAGGCTCACTGCACCTTGCAGCTGTGCTGCCAACGCTGCCTTGGGCCGGTGGGCACGGAGATGGCGCTGGATCGCTGGGTGCGCTTCGTCTCCGATGAGGAGAGTGCGGCTGCGCTGGATGCGGAAAGCGAGGACGATGTGCTGGCACTCGAGCGCTGGATGGATCTGCGCGAGCTGATCGAGGATGAGTTGCTGCTGGCCTTGCCGCTGGTGCCTCGCCATCAGGTGTGCCCGGCGCCGCTGCCGTTGCCCAGTGATGCCGATGTCGAGGAGTCGCCCGCGCCCAACCCGTTTGCCGTCCTGGCCAAGCTGAAGAGGGGCGAGGCCTGAGCCCGCTGCCGATCCACCGGACTGGACGGCCAACTTTGGGCGTGTTATAGTCTGCGGCTTTTCCGCAAGCCTCCAAGGCCTAGTGCATGATCATGCACGAACGCTGGCCAAGGGCTGCATCAGGGTTGCTGCACGGGTTGCAGGATTCCACTGAATTGCGGATGTCTTTGTGCTCATTGCACGACTTCTCGGCTGCCATGAAACGCTGTCCGTGCCGAAGTCGGTTTGCGATGGCGCGTATTTATTCGCCGGGGCCCCGGCGTCCCAGGAGAATTCCATGGCTGTTCAGCAAAACAAGAAGTCGCCTTCCAAGCGCGGCATGCACCGTTCGCACAACGCACTGACCACGCCGGGTACGGCGGTCGAGTCGACCACGGGCGAAATCCATCTGCGCCACCACATCAGCCCGACCGGCTTCTACCGCGGTCGCAAGGTGTTGAAGACCAAGGCGGACGCCTGATCTTTGCCCGTTGCGGGCGGGGCTGGGCTGATGTCTGCTCTGTCTGCATGGCTGCCATGATCCTCGGCGGCATGAATCTTCACTCGGCCTGCGCATCCTGTTTTCCAGAGCAGGATGGCGTGGGTCTTGTCGCTACCGCTTTGCCTTGACGCAGGCCCCAAGGCCTGAATCCGCTGTGCCCGCTTCTGCCAATCTGACTCCCAAAGAGCGCGTGCGCATCGCGGTCGACTGCATGGGTGGTGATCATGGTCCGTCCGTGACTCTGCCCGCCTGTGAGGCATTCCTCGCTGCGCATCCCGATGTGGAACTGCTGCTGGTGGGCACTGCCGATGCACTGCTCCCTGCTGCCAACTGGCCGCGCTGCACCTTGGTCACGGCGACCGAGATCGTGGCCATGGACGATCCGGTCGAGGTGGCATTGCGCCGGAAGAAGGATTCCTCCATGCGCGTGGCCATCTCGCAACTCAAGGCGCGAGAAGGCGTGGTGCCGGCAGACGTCTGCGTGTCCGCGGGCAACACGGGTGCCTTGATGGCGCTGGCCCGCTACCTGCTCAAGACGCTGGAGGGGATTGATCGCCCAGCCATTGCATCGGTGATTCCGAACGAGCACGGCGAGTTCACCACCATGCTCGACCTGGGTGCCAATGTCGATTGTTCGGCTGAGCATCTGCTTCAGTTCGCCATCATGGGTACCGCGCTGGTGGCCGCGGTGGAAGGCAAGGCCAACCCCAGCGTCGGCCTGCTCAACATCGGCTCCGAGGTCATCAAGGGCAGCGAGACCATCAAGCGGGCCGGTGATCTGCTCCGTGCGGCGGCTGCCAGCGGGCACCTGAATTATTTCGGCAATGTCGAGGGCAATGACATTTTCGAGGGCACGACCGACATCGTCGTCTGCGACGGTTTTGTCGGCAATGTGGCCCTCAAGACCACCGAAGGCCTGGCCCACGCCCTGAGCCAGTTCATCCGCGAGGAGTTCACCCGCACCTGGTGGACCAAGCTTGCCGCCATCGTGGCCATGCCGGTGCTCAAGCGCTTCCGCGCCCGGGTCGACCCGCGGGGCTACAACGGCGCCGCCTTGCTGGGATTGCAGGGCCTGGTGTTCAAGAGTCACGGTTCCGCCGATGCGTATTCGTTCGGCCGGGCCCTGTCCCGGGCTTATGATGCAGCGCACAACCGGCTGCTGGATCAGGTGCGAGACCGCATCGTCGATACCTTGCAAGCCATGCCTGTCCACCCCGGCGAGATGCCGGTTCGTCCTGCCGCATGACGCTTCCCACACCTCCAGCTCATCCTGTGCGTTACTCGCGCATTTCCGGAACGGGCAGCCAGTTGCCCGCGCGGCGGGTCAGCAATGACGAACTCGCTGCCGAGCTGGGTGCTCGCGGTCTGGAGACGTCGGACAGCTGGATTGTTGAGCGCACGGGCATCCGGGCCCGCTACTTCGCAGCGCCTGAGCAGACTTCCAGCGATCTGGCCGTGGGCGCTGCCCTCCAGGCCCTGCAGGCCGCCGGCCGCCGGGCTGATGAGGTCGATCTGATCATCGTGGCCACCTCCACGCCGGACATGGTGTTCCCGTCCACCGCCAGCATCGTGCAGCACAAGCTGGGCATTGCTGGCTGCGCGGCTTTCGATCTTCAGGCGGTCTGCTCCGGATTCGTCTATGCGCTGTCCGTGGCCGACTCGATGATCCGCACCGGTGCCGCCCGCTGCGCCCTGGTGATCGGTGCTGAGGTCTTCTCGCGGATTCTGGATTTCAACGACCGCACGACCTGCGTGCTGTTCGGTGACGGAGCCGGAGCCGTGGTGCTCGAGGCCTCCGAGGAGCCTGGCATTCTGGCCAGCCGCCTGCATGCGGACGGCCGCTACAAGGACATCCTTTGCGTGCCTGGCACCGTGTCGGGTGGGCAGGTGGTTGGTGACCCGCTCTTGAAGATGGACGGTCAGGCGGTCTTCAAGCTCGCGGTGTCGGTGCTGGAGAGCGTGGCCCGCGAGGTGCTTGACGCAGCCGGCCGCCAGTCCACCGACATTGACTGGCTGATCCCGCATCAGGCCAACATTCGAATCATGCAGGGCACTGCCCGCAAATTGAAACTCGCCGCTGAGCGGGTGATCGTCACGGTCGATGAGCATGGCAACACCTCGGCGGCGTCGATTCCGCTGGCACTGGACCATGCCGTTCGATCCGGCAAGTTGCAGCGCGGTGAGACCGTGATGCTCGAAGGTGTGGGCGGTGGCTTCACCTGGGGCGCGGTGCTGCTTGATTTCTGAGCCCTCGCAGGCTCGATGCTCGATACGTCGTTGTGATTCCAATGAAAAGATTTGCCGTTGTATTTCCGGGCCAGGGCTCGCAATCGGTGGGCATGCTCGACGCCTGGTCCGACCATCCTGCGGTTCGCCTGACCTTGGAAGAGGCCAGTTCAGTACTGGACCGGGACATGGCGGGTTTGATCCACGCCGGCCCCAAAGAGCAGCTGGACTTGACCACCAACACCCAGTTGGTGATGCTGGTGTCCGGACTGGCCTGCTATCGCGCGTGGCAGCACGAGACGGACTTCGTGCCGGCCGCCATGGCCGGCCACTCGCTGGGCGAGTACACCGCGCTGGTGGTCGCGGGCGCGCTCAGCTTTGCCGATGCGCTGGTGCTGGTGCGCTTGCGTGCCGAGGCCATGCAGGACGCGGTGCCGGTGGGCACCGGTGCGATGGCGGCCATTCTCGGTCTCGAGGCGCAAGTGGTGCGAGCCGGCTGCGCCGAAGCAGCGCAAGCCACCGGCGAGGTGGTGGAGGCCGTGAACTTCAATGATCCGAAGCAGACCGTGATTGCGGGCACCGTGGCGGCCGTGGCGGCAGCGTCCGCCGTGCTCAAGGGCATGGGTGCCAAGCGCGCGCTGGCGCTGCCGGTTTCGGCACCGTTCCACTCCAGCCTGATGAAGCCTGCGGCCGAGGCGCTCAAGCTCAAGCTGGCAGAGACGCCATTCCGGGAGCCCGCTGTCCCGGTGGTCAACAACATCGATGTGCAGGTCGAGAAGACCGCCGATTACATCCGCGACGCCCTCTACCGCCAGGCGTTCGGCCCGGTGCGCTGGGTCGAAGTGGTGCGTGCCCTGCGTGCGCGATCCATCGATCATGTGATTGAATGCGGGCCCGGCAAGGTTCTGAGCGGCACCATCAAGCGCATTGATGCCGAGATGACCTCGACCTGTGTTTCCGATCCGGCCAGTCTGGCTGCAGCCAAGGAATTTTTCGCATGAGCGATACCGTCAACGCCGCGGTGGCAGCCCCGGCCCAGATTGCCCTCGTGACTGGCGCCACCCGCGGCATCGGCCGCGCCATCGCGCTGACCCTGGCGCAACGTGGTTTTCGGGTGATCGGCACGGCCACCACTGACGCAGGCGCTGCCAGCATTCAGGCGGCCCTGGCCGAGTTCCCTGGCTGCGAAGGCATCTGCCTGAACGTGACTAACGCGGCCGGTGTCGAAGCCTGCATCGACCGCATCGTCAAGGTGCACGGCGGCCTGCATGTGCTGGTCAACAACGCCGGCATCACCCGTGACCAGTTGGCCATGCGCATGAAGGACGACGACTGGGATGCGGTCATCGACACCAATCTCAAGGCC
>CALRVU010000004.1:0-20743 GCA_943371685.1 Bordetella parapertussis
CGAACTGTTCGGGATTCAGCGTCTGCAGCCACTGGGCGAGGCTCAAGAGCATGCTTGCTCCTTGTCGTTGTGCGCGGCCTGCAGGGCGGCCACGATCTGTTCCATCTTCATGAAGCGCGAGCCCTTGACCAGCACCGAGGCAAACGCCGGCCGCGTAGCGACCACCGACACCTCGGCCAGCAGGGCTGCCGTGTCGGCAAAGTGGCGGGCGCCGGCGCCATAGGCCTGCGCGGCATGGGCGCTGGCCTGGCCGGCACACCAGAAATGCTCGATGCCGCTGGCTGCTGCCTGGGCACCCGCCTCGGCATGGAACATCGGGCCCTGGTCGCCGACCTCGCCCATGTCACCCAGCAGCAGCCAGCGCGGGCCAGGCAGCTCGGCCAGCACGGCAATCGCCGCCTGCACCGAGTCGGGGTTGGCGTTGTAGGTGTCGTCGATCAGGCTGCGCTCGGCGGCACCTGCGGCCGGGAGCCGATGCACTTGCGAGCGCCCCTTGACCGGCGCAAAGGCGTTCAAGCCCTGAACCACCGCCGCCAGCGGCACACCCGCGGCCAGCGCACAGGCCGTGGCAGCCAAGGCATTGGCCACGTTGTGGCGGCCGGCGATGTGCAGCTGCACCACCGCCGGGCCGGCGGGGGTCTGCAGACTCAAGCGCCAGGCTCCGGCCTGCCACTGCGCCTCGGCCGTCACATCGGCCATCACATCGGCCGCCCCCGTGGCCGAGAAGGTCAACACCTGACGGCCGCCTGCGAGCTCGCGCCACAGCGGCGTCCAGGCATCGTCGGCAGGGAACACCGCCACGCCATCCGCCGGCAAGGCGCTGATCACGCTGCCGTTCTCACGCGCCACGGCCTCGACCGTGTGCATGAACTCCAGATGTTCGCGCTGTGCGTTGTTGACCAAGGCCACGGTGGGCTGGGCGATGGCGGCCAGCTCGGCAATCTCGCCGGGATGGTTCATGCCCAGCTCGACCACCGCCGCCGCATGGCCGCGCAGGCGCAGCACCGTCAGCGGCACGCCGATGTGGTTGTTCAGGTTGCCGGCCGTCGCCAGGGCCTGCTCGCCGTGGGCGGCGCGCAGGATGCTGGCAATCATCTGGGTGGTGGTGGTCTTGCCGTTGCTGCCGGTCACGGCAATCAGCGGCAGGCGCTGGCGAGCGCGCCAGCCGGTGGCAAGCTGCTGAAGTGCTTGCAGACTGTCGGCCACCTGCAGGCCGGGCAGGCCGGCCGTGGCCACATCCCGGCTGCCCAGCACGGCCACGGCGCCAGCGGCCAAGGCCTGGGGCAGAAAGTCATGCGCATCAAAGCGCTCGCCCTGCAGGGCCACGAACAAGTCACCGGGCTGCAAGCTGCGGCTGTCGGTGTGCACGCGCTTGAGCACCGGCGAGCCCTCGCCCACCCGCACGGCGGCGGGCAGCAGGCGGGCCGCCAGATCCAGGTCCAGATCAGTACCGAGAGCGGTGGACGGCTGCAGACTCATGCCGCACTCCGCGCTTGCAGGGCCGCAAGGGCCGCTGCCGCGTCCAGGAAGGGCAGCTTCTGCTCGCCCACTTCCTGATAGTCCTCATGGCCCTTGCCCGCGATCAGCAGCACATCGGCCGGTGCAGCAGCAGCCACGCTGCGGGCAATGGCCAGGCCTCGGTCCGCCTCGATCTGCAGACGGGCCGGCTCGGCGGATTCAGGCACGCCGCCGACGATCTGATTGATGATGGCCTGCGGCGACTCACGGCGCGGGTTGTCGCTGGTCACCACCACCTGATCGGCCAGCCGGGCGGCAATCTCGCCCATCAGCGGGCGCTTGCCCGCATCGCGGTTGCCACCGCAGCCGAACACGCACCACAGCCGGCCACCGCGGGCCTGGGCCATGGGGCGCAGGGCGGCAATGGCCTTTTCCAGCGCGTCGGGCGTGTGGGCATAGTCCACCACCACCTCGGGCAGGGCTGCGGTGGCGCCGTCCAGCACCACGCGCTGCATGCGGCCGGGCACCGGCGTGACCAGGGCCGCGGCCGCAGCCGCATCGGCCAGGGGCACGCCCAGCGCACGCAAGCCGCCGATCACACCCAGCAGGTTGTTGACGTTGTAGTCGCCGATCAGCGAGGTCTGCACCGCCACGCGCTCTTCGCCTTCGCAGAGGGTGAAGTGCAAGCCTTGGACGCTGTAGCCGATGGCCTGTGCGGTCAAGCGGGCCTCGGCCTGGGTCGACACGGTCCACAGGGCCAGGCCGCTGCCTGCCAGCTCGGCCACCAGGGCCGCGCCGTGGGGGTCATCGACATTGATCACCGCCGATTTGAGGCCCTGCCAACTGAACACGGCCCGCTTCGCGGCCCAGTACTCGGCCATGCTGCCGTGGTAGTCCAGATGGTCAACCGTGAAGTTGGTGAACAGCGCAACTTCGATCGAGGTACCGGCCAGGCGCTGTTCGACCACGCCGATCGACGAGGCCTCGATGGCGCACGCGGCAAAGCCTTGCAATGCCATGCGCTGGAAACCGTCCTGCAGCACCACCGGATCCGGCGTGGTCAGGCCCGTGAAGGCGATCTGGCCAGGTTGAGCTGCGGTGTCGCCATGGGCTGGCAGCGGCGGCTCGCCCACACCCAGGGTGCCGACCACGCCGCAGCGCCGGCCCAGCAGGCTCAGGGTTTGCGCGGTCCACCAGGCGCTCGAGGTCTTGCCGTTGGTGCCGGTCACGGCCAGCACGCGCAGGCGTTGGCTGGGGTGGGCAAAGAACACATCGGCGATGCGGCCGGTGGCGTCCTTCAGACCGGGCAAGGCAGCCACCCGGGCGTCTTCGAATCCGAAGGCCTCAACGCCCTCTTGCTCGACCACGCAGGTGGCCGCACCCGCGGCCAGGGCGGCAGCCACATGCTGGCGGCCATCGGTGCGCTGGCCCGGCCAGGCAATGAAACCGTCACCGGGCTGCACCAGCCGGCTGTCGGTGCGCAAGGTGCCCGTGACCCAGGACGACAACCAGCGGGCGGCAGCATCGGGGCTTTTGAGTTGAGTCAGTGCCATGTCGTGTTTCTGTGTGCGGATGCGGCGCTCAGGGGTTGCGCGCGGCGCCGGGCGCGGCTTGCGCCACCACCTGGGCCTTGATTTCAAGGTCGGGCGCCACGCCCAGCGAGCGCAAGGCCTGCTCGGCCACCGTCTTGAACACCGGCGCGGCCACCAGACCGCCGAAGTACACGCCGGTGGGCTCATCCACCATCACCGCCACCACCACCCGCGGGTTGTCGATGGGCGAAATGCCGCTGAACCAGGCGCGGTGCTTGCTGCTGTTGTAGCCGCCGTTCTCCTGCTTCTCGGCGGTGCCCGTCTTGCCGCCGGCCGAGTAGCCCACCGGCTGAGCCAGCGGTGCCGTGCCATCGGTGCTGACCGTGCCGCGCAGCATCTGGCGCATGGCACGGGCCGTTTCCGGCTTGAAGATGCGCTGGGCCGGCATGGCCTCTTCACCCTTGACCAGGGTCAGCGGCGCCAGCTCGCCATCGCGGGCGATCGCGGTGTAGGCGCGCGCAATCTGCAGCAGCGAGGCCGAGAGACCGTATCCGTAGCTCATGGTCGCCTTCTCGACCGGCTTCCAGCCGCGCCAGGGGCGCAGCTTGCCGGTCGCCGCCCCCGGAAAGCCGATCTGCGGCTTGGTGCCGAAACCGAGCGCGGCGTACATCTCGCCCATGTCACGGGTCTCCAGCCGCTGGGCCAGCTTGACGGTGCCCACATTGCTGGACTTCTGGATGATCTGGGTCACGCTCATGCTCGGGCGGCCGTGGTTGCCGTCATTGACCCGCAGCGGACCCACCATGAATGGACTGGTGTCCAGCACCTGATCGGGCTGGGTCAGGCCGAGCTCCAGCGCCTTGGCCACGACAAAGGGCTTGACCGTGGAGCCGGGCTCGAACACGTCGGTGATGGCGCGGTTGCGCAACTGGGCGCCGCTGCGATTGCGCCGCTCTTCCGGCAGGTAGCTGGGGTAGTTGGCCAGGGCCAGGATCTCGCCGGTCTGGGCATCCAGCACCACCACACTGCCCGCCTTGGCATGGTGCTTCTGCACGGCGTCCCGGATGCGCTGGTAGGCCAGGGCCTGGATCTTCGAGTCGATGGTCAGCTCGACATCGCGGCCATTGCGCGGATCGACCGGCTCGCCCAGGTCTTCGACCACCCGCCCCAGCCGGTCGCGCACCACGCCGCGTGAGCCGCCATGGCCTTGCAACTGCGACTGGAAGGCCAGCTCGATGCCCTCCTGGCCCTTGTCCTCGGTGTCGGTGAAGCCCACCACATGGGCCGCAGCCTCGTTCTCCGGGTAGCGGCGCAGGTAGCCGGGCTCCAGCGTCAGCCCCTTGATGCCGAGCTGGCGCACCTGCTGGGCCACGCCATCGTCCAGTTGCCGGCGCAGCACGGCGTAAGCGCCGCCTTCGTCGAGTCGGGCCTGCAGCTCCTGGGGCTTGAGGTTGATCAGACCGAACAAGGCACGGCGCTGGGCGTCG
This sequence comes from Bordetella parapertussis, assembly GCA_943371685.1. GTDB lineage: Bacteria > Pseudomonadota > Gammaproteobacteria > Burkholderiales > Burkholderiaceae_C > Ideonella > Ideonella parapertussis_A. The sequence continues at coordinate 4,478 of CALRVU010000004.1, forward strand.
GTCGCCTTGAACTGGCCGGGATTGATCGACAGCGTCGGCGCATTGACACTGACCGCCAGGGTCTGACCGTGGCGATCGGTGATGCGACCCCGGCTGGCCGGCAGGTTGAGCGTGGCAGCAAAGCGCTCTTCGCCCTTCTTCTGGAAGAACTCGGCCTCGATCACCTGGACGAACACCGCCCGGCCGATCAGCAGCAGGAAGGCGCTGCCCACCAGCAGCACCAGAAAGCGGCTGCGCCAGGGTGGCGTCTTGGAGGCCAGCAGCGGGCTGGTCGAGTAATTGACGCCCCGCACCGATTGCGAGCCGGCTGCCTTGCGCGAGAACCAGCTCACCGCACTGCTCCCGAGGCCTTGGGATCCGCCACATAGACGGTCACATCGGGCGTGGCCAGGCGCATGGCCAGCTTCTCGCGGGCATCGCGCTCGATGCGCAGATGGGTGGCGTCGCTGCGCCGCTGTGCTTCCAGGCGCTGCTCGTCAGCCTGCAGTTGCTGATGTTCGGACTTGGCCTTTTCAAGTTCGACGAACAAGCGGCGCGCCTCGTACCGCGTGCGCACGAGGTAGAGCGCGCTGGCCATCAGCGCGATCAGCAGGACGAGGCCCAGGCGATTCATCACCAGCCCGCCCCTTCGTCCAGCCGCTCAGCCACCCGCAGCACGGCCGAGCGCGAGCGCGGATTGGCCCGCACCTCACCCACCGAAGGCTTGATCCGGGCCAAGGCCCGCAGGCGCAGCGGCCGGGTGGGCGGCGCAAACGGCGCCCGGCGATCCACCTCGGTGCGGCTCTCGTGATTGATGAAGGTCTTGACGATGCGGTCTTCCAGCGAGTGGAAGCTGATCACCACCAACCGGCCGCCCGGAGCCAGCAGGCCCAGCGCCGACTTCAGGCCTTGTTCCAGCTCCTCAAGTTCGGCATTGACGAGAATCCGAAGAGCCTGAAAGGTCCGCGTGGCGGGGTCTTGGCCCGCTTCGCGGGTCTTGACCGTGCGAGCCAGGAGTTCGGCAAGTTCGGCTGTGGTTCGAAGCGCTTGTCCGCTTTCGCGGCGAGCCACAACCGCCTTTGCAATCGAGCCAGCAAACCGTTCTTCGCCATAGTCGCGTATCACCTGTGCAATCTGCCGTTCATCGGCACGCGCCAGAAACTCTGCCGCGCTCTCGCCACGGGTGGTGTCCATGCGCATGTCCAGCGGGCCGTCAAAGCGGAAGCTGAATCCCCGCGCGGGGTTGTCGATCTGCGGCGAGCTCACGCCCAGGTCCATCAGCACACCGGCCACACCCTGGGGTGCCAGCGCCAGCGCAGCCACCCGCTCAGCCATCTCGGCAAAGCTGGCATGGATGATGGTGAAGCGCGGGTCGGTGATGGCCGACTCGCCCGAGGTGGCAGCCGCCACGGCCTCGGGGTCCTTGTCGAAGGCGATCAGTCGACCCGCCGGACCCAGCCGTGCCAGCAGCGCACGCGAATGCCCGCCCCGGCCAAAGGTACAGTCGATGTAAGTGCCGTCAGTGCAGTCGCCCTCCGGCGACTCGATCATCGCGTTGACGGCCTCTTCAAGCAGCACGGTGGTGTGAAGGAATGGTTGGCTCATCTCACATCACCATGTTGCGCAGGCTCTCGGGCATGGGTGAGGCCAGCGTGGCCTCCTCCAGCGCCAGGTAGCGGCTGCGATCCCAGATTTCCATCCGGCTGCCCATGCCGACCAGGGTCAGCTCGCGGTCCAGTCCGGCCCACTTGCGCAATTCGGGCGACAGCAGGATGCGGGCGCCGCCATCCACTTCCACGTCCATGGCACTGCCCAGATAGATCCGGCGCCAGGCTTCGACGTCCATGGGCAGGCCCAGCAGCTTGGTGCGGAAATCGATCCAGGCCGGGCGCGGAAACAGCAGCAGGCAGCGGGTCGGGTGCTTGGTGACGGTGAGCTTGCCTTCGCACAGGCCGGCCAGGGCTTCGCGGAAACGGGCAGGCACGGCAACCCGTCCCTTGCCGTCCAGCGTCAGCTCAGACTCACCCTGAAGCACGAATTCAGACACATCACCCCACAAAAATGCATTTTGTGGCACTTTAACCCACCACCCAGGCAGGGTCAACGTCGGGGAGCCCGAAAATTCAATGAAATCAGGTACTTACAGATTGTTGTGAAGCCTGGCGCGAAGCAAGAAGGCTTCAAAAATAAGGACTTGCGAGGGGCTCTCAAAGTGATGGGTGAGAAACAATCTCACCCACGATACCCCGTCAGGAACGCAGGGCCCAGCGCGCTTCCCAAGGCAGCAAGGTCATCTCGGAGGCCCAGGGCGCTGCCGCCGCATCTCCCGGCAAGTTGCTGACCAGGGTCTGATAGCCGGCGGCGTCCAGATGGTCAGGCCAGCGCACGGTCAGCGGCTCGCCGCTGAAGTTGCAGGCCACCAGGAGCCGGGTTCCCGATTCTCCGTCCGTCTGCCGCAGGTAGGCGGCCAGGCGGGTATCGTCCTCCAGCAGCGGCTGATAGTGGCCGTCCACCAGCACCGTCAGGCTGCGGCGCAGGGCGATCAGCTGACGGTAGAGGTGGAACACCGAGTCCGGATCGGCACGGGCGGCGTCGGCGTTGATGCGGTCGGCATTGGCATTGATCGGCAACCAAGGCGTGCCGGTGGTGAAACCGGCGCCGGGGCCGGCCGACCATTGCATGGGCGTGCGGGCGTTGTCGCGGCTCTTGGCGCGCACGGCGGCCAGGGCCACGGCCGGGTCCAGCCCCTGCTCGTCCACCGCCACCCGCCACCAGTTGCGGGTTTCCAGGTCCTGGCAGGCCTCGACCGAGGGCCAGGGCAAATTGGTCATGCCCAGTTCTTCGCCCTGGTAGACATAGGGCGTGCCTTGCAGGCCGTGCAGGTACATGGCCAGCAGCTTGGCCGAGCGCACCCGGTGCAGACCATCGCCACCAAAGCGCGAGACCGGCCGGGGCTGATCGTGGTTGCCCAGGTAGAGGCTGTTCCAGCCCCGGCCGTGCAGGGCCTGCTGCCAACGGCCCATGCTGCGCTTCAGGTCGGGCAGGTGCAGCGGCTTCAGGGCCCATTTGCCGCCCACCGGCTGGCAGTCCAGATCCATGTGCTCGAACTGGAAGACCATGTTCAGCGCGCCGCTGTCAGCCGCCGTGTAGGTCTGGGCCTGGGCGGGCGTCACACAGGGCATTTCACCCACGGTCAGGGTTTCGTACGGGGCCAGCGCCTCAAGGCGCATCTGCTGCAGAAACTCGGTCAGGCGCGGTCCACCGGTGGCCAGGGTGAAGGCCGGCTGCAAGAAGCCGGGCTTGACCACCGGCGCGTCGGGCAGCGAGCCGTCGGCATTCCAGGGCTTGGAGATGACATTGATCACGTCCATGCGGAAGCCGTCCACGCCGCGGTCCAGCCAGAAGCGCATCAGCGCACAGACCTCGGCACGGACCTGCGGGTTCTCCCAGTTCAGGTCGGGCTGGCGCGGCGAGAACATGTGCAGGTAGTACTCCTGCGTGGCCTGGTTCCAGGTCCAGACCGAGCCATTGAAGGCGGCCTCCCAGTTGTTGGGCTCGGCGCCGGGCTGGCCGCCGACCTGGCCGGCACGCGGCTCGCGCCAGATGTAGAAGTCGTGGAAGGGATTGTCGCGGGCGCTGCGCGCCTGCTGGAACCAGGCATGCTCGTCCGAGGTGTGATTGACCACGAGGTCCATCATCAGCTTGATGCCGCGCTGGTGCATGCCGGCCAGCAGGGCGTCAAAGTCGGCCAGGGTGCCGAACTCGGGGTGGATGGCCCGGTAGTCGCTGATGTCGTAGCCGTTGTCGTCATTGGGCGACTGGTAGACCGGCGACAGCCAGACCACGCCCACGCCCAGGGCCTGCAGGTGATCAAGCCGGGACAGGATGCCTGGCAGATCGCCGATGCCGTCGCCGTTGCTGTCGCAGAAGCTGCGCGGGTAGATCTGATAGACCGTGTCCTGGCGCCAGCCGGCCGGCGAGCGCGGGCCGGCGCCGGCGCCCGGTTCCACGTTCATGCCGCCACTCACGTCGGCAGGTCCACCGTGCGGGTGCAGGCCATGCCCTGGGCATCGAACAGGTGCAGCTGATCGGGCAGCAGGCGCGAGGTCAGGCGCTGGCCCACCGGGTTGCTGGCACTGCCCTCGACCTTGACGGTCATGGTCGGCAGGCCAGCACCCACATTGACATAGAGCAGCGAGGAGTCACCCAGCCGCTCCATGTGCAGCAGCGAGCCCGCCACGCCGCTGCCCGCGCCCTCATCGGCCACGAACAGATGCTCCGGCCGCACGCCGATCTGCACCGACGCACCGGCAGCCAGATGGCGAGCGTCGACCGCGGCGGTCACTGGCTGGCCGCCGACGTCGATCACCGCATGGCCGGCCTCGGCCGAGCGCAGCGTGCCCGGCAGCAGGTTCATCTTGGGCGAGCCGATGAACTCGGCCACGAACAGGCTGCCCGGGCGGTGGTAGAGCGCCATCGGCGAGCCGATCTGGGCCACGCTGCCGCGCTCCTCGATCAGCTTGCCGGTGTGCAGCAGCACGATCTTGTCGGCCAGGGTCATGGCCTCGACCTGATCGTGGGTCACATAGATCATGCTGGCCGAGCCCAGGTCGTGGTGCAGCTTGGCAATCTCCAGCCGGGTCTGGGCGCGCAGGGCGGCGTCAAGGTTGGACAGCGGCTCGTCGAACAGGAACACGCGCGGCTCCTTGACGATGGCCCGGCCGATGGCCACGCGCTGGCGCTGGCCGCCCGACAAGGCCTTGGGCAGGCGGTCGAGCAGCGGCGTGAGCTGCAGGATCTCGGCCGCGGCCTTGACCTTCTGGTCGATCTCGGCCTTGTTCGAGCCCAGCACGCGCAGGCCGAAGGCCATGTTCTCGGCCACGGTCATGTGCGGATACAGCGCATAGCTCTGGAACACCATGGCCACGCCGCGCTTGGCCGGCGGCAGGTCATTGACCCGCTGGCCTTCGATCAGCAGGTCGCCGGCGGTGATGTCCTCGAGGCCCGCGACCATGCGCAGCAGCGTGGACTTGCCGCAGCCCGAGGGGCCGACGAAGACGCAGAACTCGCCGGTGTCGATCTGGATGTTGGCGTTGTTGATGGTCAGCGGCAGGCCGGGGGCATAGCGCTTGCTGACCTGTTTGAAGTCGATGCGGGACATGGGGCGAACTCTCCAACAGAACTCTTGAACAGGGGCGGGCTCAGCCCTTGACCGCACCGGCCGTCAGGCCCGAGACGATCTTCTTCTGGAACACCAGCACCATCAGCAGCAGCGGCAAGGTGACGATGACGGACGCGGCCATGATCGAGCCCCAAGGAATCTCGAAGGCGGTGTCGGCGCTGATCAGCGAGATGCCCACCGGCACCGTGCGCTGGGTGTCCTCGACCACGAAGGTCAGTGCGAACAGGAACTCGTTCCACGAGCCGATGAAGGCCAGCAGCGCGGTCGACACCAGGGCCGGCCAGAGCAGGGGCAGGAACACCTCGAAGATGATGCGCAGCGGGCCGCAGCCGTCCATGATGGCGGCTTCTTCCAGCTCCTTGGGCAGCTGCTTCATGAAGGTGGTCAGGATCCAAACGGTGAAGGGCAGCGTGAACACGGTATAGGGCACGACCAGGCCGATGGCCCGGTTGTACAGGCCCAGGGCCTGGATCAGCTCGAACATGCCGGAGAGCACCGCCACCTGCGGAAACATCGACACGCCGAGGATGGCCATCAGCAGCAGACCCTTGCCCTTGAAGTCGATGCGACCGAGCGCGTAAGACGCGGTGACCGCCAGCAGCAGCGCACAGCCCACGGTGACGGTGGCCACCATGATCGAGTTCATCAGGTGGCTGCCAAAGGGCTGGGCGCCGTCGAACAAGGCCTGGTAGTTCTTCCAGCTCGGGTCACTGGGCCACAAGCTGGGCGAGAACAAGGCCGCCCCCGTCTTGAACGACGTGGCCACCATGTAGATGAAGGGCCCGACCGAGATCGTGACGATCAGCGCCGAGAGCAGGTACAGCACGGCCGTGCCGAAGGTGAAGCGCGGGGTCATGATGCCGAGTCGCTCAGTTTGACGCGGGTGGCGCGCATGAACACGAGCGCCGCCAGCAGGATGATCAGGAACAGCGAGGTGGACGCGGCCGAGCCGAAGCCGATGTCGCCGGTGTCGACCATCTCGCGCCGGACGAAGCCCGACATGCTGATGGTGCTGCTGCCATTGCTGGTCAGCACGAAGATCAGGTCGAACACACGCAGCGCGTCCAGCAGGCGGAACACCACCGCCACCAGCAAGGGCTGGCGGATCAGCGGCAGGGTCACCTTCCAGAACAGGCGCAGCGGATGGACGCCGTCGACCTTGGCAGCTTCGTAGCAGTCGCGCGGCAGGGTCTGCAGCGCGGCCAGGATCAGCAAGGCCATGAAGGGCGTGGTCTTCCACACGTCCACCAGCACCACCGTCCACAGCGCATAGGCCGGGTCGGCCGTCCAGGCCACGTTCTGGCTGATCAGGCCCCACTGCACCAGCCAGCTGTTGACCAAGCCGAACTGGTCATGAAGCATCCAGCCCCACATCTTGGCCGAGACGATGGTCGGGATCGCCCAGGGCACGAGAACCGCCGTGCGCACCAGGCCGCGGCCCTTGAACTCCTGGTTCAGCAGCATGGCCACGCCCAGGCCGGTCAGGGTCTCGAGGATGACCGAGACGAAGGCGAACTGGAAGGTGTTGCGGATCGACACGCCCCAGTCACTGGCCCAGAAGCCGTCGATGTAGTTGGGGTTGAAGAACAGGCCGTAGGGGCCGAAGTAGTTGCCCAGGCCGACGAAGGTGCTGGCCTCGAGGTTGTTGATGTTGGTGTCGGTCAGGCTGAACCAGATCGAGCGGCCCAGCGGCCAGGCGGCCACCACGACCATCAGGATCAGCATGGGCGCCAGGAACAGCCAGGCGGTGCGGGTGCGGTTTTTCATGGAATGATGGAATCAGGACTCCGGGGCTCACCACTTGAAGCGGCGCACGAGTGTCAGCTTGGCTTCAAGCCGGCGGGCGGCCTCTTCACCGGTCTGCTGCTTCGACAGCACGTTGTGGGTCGCATCCCAGAACGACTGGCTGACGGCGGGGTACTTCAGGCCGGCCACGGTGGACGGCCGGGTCACGGCGCTGACGAACACATCCTTCAGGCTGGCCATGAAGGGATTGGCCGCATTGATCTCGGCGTCGCCATACAAGTCAGGTCGGGTCGGATTGAACGATCCCTTGATGGCCCGGTCCTTCTGCACCGCGGCGCTGGTCATGTGCATCACCAGGTCTGCGGCCAGCGCCGCGTTCTTGGAGTACTTGGTGACGCCCAGGTGCCAGCCACCCAGCGTGGCGGCATGACGGCCATCGGCACCGCCCTTGGGCAGCACGGCCACGCCCACCTTGCCGCGGATCAGGCTGTCGGGCTTCTGGCTCAGCGCATAGGCATAAGGCCAGTTGCGCATGAACAGCGCCTTGCCGTTCTGGAACACGCCGCGCGAGTCTTCCTCGCCGTAGTTCAGCACACCCTGGGGCGCGATGGTGCCGATCCAGGTGGCAGCCATGTTCAGGGCCTTGGCCACCTGCGGGCTGTTGGCGACGATCTTGCCGTCAGCGTCGATCAGGGAGCCGCCGTAGCTGCCCACCCATTCCATCGCATTGCAGCTCAGGCCCTCATAGGCCTTGGCCTGGAACACATAGCCGTGGAAGTCGCTCTGGCCGGCAGCGCGCTCGCCGTCCTGCACCTTGCGCGCGGTGACGGCCATTTCCTCCCAGGTCTCGGGCACTTTCAGGCCGTACTTCTTCAGCAGGTCCTGGCGGTAGTAGAGCAGGCCGGCGTCCACATACCAGGGCAAGGCCAGCAAGCGGCCGTCGACGATGTTGTTGCCCACCACCGAGGCGAAGTGCTGGTTCTCCACGCCCTTGGTGTAGGGCTTCAGGTCCAGCAGGTGGTCGCGGATGATGCCGGGCCAGACGGTGTCGATCAGCAGCACATCGATGTCACCGGACTTGGCCGCGAACAACTGCCGGTACAGGGCCAGCGCCTCGGTCGGGTTGTTGGGCGGCGAGAAGGTCTTGACGGTGTTGCCGGTGCGGGCGCCCCAGGCATCCGCATGCTTCTTGCACAGTTCCAGCTCGGTGCCGCTGCTGCCGCAGGCAATCGTCAGCGTGGCGGCCTGCAGCGGCGCGCTGAGGGTGGCGCCGGCCGCCAGCACCGCCCCGACCAGCATGGCCGCCATGCGACGGTGACCCCGAGGGGCACGGCGGGAGGTCAATGGCAAAGTCACAAACAAATCCTCGCAATCCAAGGCCGGAGCGGCCCGCGTCGCCACATGGCGGTGGCCCACTGTAGCGACGAGACGCCGCTGCTCATGGCCGGACAAACACCAGCGCAGTGCGGGCCGGTATCAGGAACTGGCCAGTCTCGGCCTCATAGGCGGCCTGCGCCGCAGGTCGTGCATCAGCGGCCGTTGCCGCGCGGTGCACCGGATGCAGCACCCAGCCGCGCTGGCGTTGATCGGCCAGGGTCAGGCGTTGCGCCGTGGGCGCCACGTTGACGAAGTACAGCACTTGCGCAAAGCCGGCATCGGCGCGGCCGGCACCGTCCAGCAGCCCGGCCACCACGGCGGGGTTCTGGGTCGGGCCGCTGTTGGGGAAGCTCAGGCGCTTCTGCACCTCGGCCCCATCGGCCAGGCGGAACAGGCCGGAGCTGGCGCGGATGCGCAGCAGGTCCAGGAACATGCCGCGAGCCAGGGCAATGTCTTGCGGCCGCGGCGCGATGTCGCTGCGCGCCAGTCGCTCGGCGGCAGCGGCCTGGTTGCCACGGTTGTCCTGCATCGGCGGCAGGCCGATGCCGAAGTGGTTGGTCTGGCCGGTCCAGTCGATGCGGTTGAACCAGTCCCCCGAGTCATAGCTGTTGCCGTCCAGCGACTTGGAGCGCAGCAGCTCGATGCCGGCGTGAAAGTAGGCAATGCCCTGGCTGAAGGTGGTCAGCGCCACGCCCAGCATCTGCACCCGGGCGCGGTCCTCGGTCGAGGTGCCCAGCGGCAGTTTGAAGACATTGGCATCGAACAAGGTGTGGTTGTCGTGGTTCTCGACATAGTTCACCACCTCGGTCGGCTGGCTGGCGTAGCCTGAGGGCTGGTTGCCGTAGGGAATGCGGCTGGCGGGCAGGCGCTCACCACGCCAGGTGGTGAGCACCTGGTCGCGCAACGAGCCGGCCAGGCCGATGCGCACCTGGTCCGCCCGGTCCATCAGTGCACCGGTGTCGGCCACGGCCGGCGCCAGCGCATTGGGCGCCAGAGCCAGGCCGTTGATGTAGCCCTGGTTGCGCACCAGCGCCTCGCCCGACTCCCCGGCGCCGCCGCCGCGCACGGCGTCGCGCAGCCGGTCATTGAAGGTGGCGATGCCGGTGCCGCCCAGCGACAGCTGAGAGGCCTGGACGAAGCGCGCGCCGTCGGCCACCTCGCCAAAGTTCCAGCCCTCGCCCAGCAGCTGCACGTCACGGCCCAGTTCGCGGCGCAGCCGGTTCTTGATGGCCACCATGGCCTCGCGCGGCTGGTGGCCCATCAGGTCAAAGCGGAAGGAGTCGATGCCATGGGCACGGGCCCAGAGCAGCACCGAATCGCTCATCAGCCGGCCCATCATCCGGTGCTCGGTGGCGGTGTTGTCGCAGCAAGTCGAGCGCTCGACCGCGCCGTTGGCATCCAGCCGGTGGTAGTAGCCGGGCACGATGCGGTCCAGCACCGAGTTGGCGGCCTGGCCGGCGGCGGCCATGTGGTTGTAGACCACGTCCATGCCCACCCGCAGGCCGGCCGCATGCAAGCCCATCACCATCTGGCGGAACTCGATCAGGCGGCGCCGGCCATCCTCGGCATCGGTGGCAAAGCTGCCCTCGGGCGCATTGAAGTGGAAGGGGTCGTAGCCCCAGTTGAAGCAGTCGGAGGCAGCACTGGCCATGACCTGGGCCTGCTGGGCCGGGCTGTCGGACGCGGCCGCAGCCACCTCAGGCACGGTGCAGCCTTGTTCGGGCACCGTGGCCAGGTCAAACACCGGCAGCAGGTGCACATCGGTCATGCCGGCCTGGGCCATGGCGCGCAAGTGGCGCATGCCGGCGGACTCCGGCTCGGTGAAGGCCAGGTACTTGCCGCGCCAGGCTGGTCGCACGCTGGCGTCGCTGACCGAGAAGTCGCGCACATGCAGCTCGTAGACCGTCATGTCGGTCGCTTGCTTGACCCGGTCGCGGCCACGCGCGGCCGCCAGCGACGCCTGCCATCCGGGCGGCGCCAGAGCCGGGTCGTTCAAGTCGGCGATCAACGCCAGCCGCGAGTTGGCCGACAGACTCACGGCGTAGGGGTCGGTCACGCGATTGCGCACCCAACCCAGGCCAGGCACCCACACATCCACCAGATAGCGGTAGCTCTGCCCCGACAGATTCCGGCCGAACTGTGCCGACCAGACACCGCTGCGCGAGTCTCGCTGCATCGGCAGCACGGCTTGCGCCTGAGCGGCCGGCCCGCCTTGGGCTGCCGGATGCAGGCACACCGCCACCCGTTGGGCCGTGGGCGCCCAGAGCTTGAAGCCCGTGGCCGCCGCCCGCCCCGATCGGGCCGGGCGCAGCGTCACTCCCAGGTCTGGCACCGTTTCGGCGGCGGCGAACACATCGTCCAGCACGCCCGGGATCTGCAGCGCCGTGGCTCGCAACACCCGGCCCTGCGCATCCTCCTGGACCAGCAAGACCTGACCACGCAGCCAGGCGGCCCGCTGGGCGGCTCCCATCGCCGGCAACCACCAGCGCGGCCCGGCAGCCAGGTGTTTGAATCGCTGCGCCAGTGCCGGCGGCAAGGCCTGCGCACTCAGACTCAGGTCCAAGGCCGCATCCGAGCCAGTCACCGGCTGGCCGGCCAATGCCTGCAGTTGGCCGGAGGCCGAATGGTGCAGCCGGAACCGGCCAGCAGCCGTGTCGCTGTCCGTCAGGCCAGGCCATTGCAGCCAGTCCCGGCTCAGCCAGTGGGCCTGCGCACGCGGCGCATCGGCGCCGCGCCAGGCCGCTTGCATCAGAAGCTGCGAAGAGCCCTCAGCCTGGCAGTCCGCCAGGGCGATGGAGGGCAATGCAAGCCGATCGGCCCCGGGCGTGGCTGCAGCGGCGGCTTGCGCCAAGCCTGCAAGCCCCCAGCAGGCCCCGGCCAGCAAGCTGTGCCAGCGACGCAGGCGCAAGTCGGCTCGCATCGGCCGTTGCTGCACTTGCTGCCTTGCTGGCTTGACGCCCTGCTCGCCCATTCGACCCGACTCCTCAGAAAGACACAGGGCAAGCCCAACGACGCCACCCACTTCGCCGCAAATCATAGCGTAGCAAAACTACAGAAACAGTCTGAAACAGCCTACATCAAGGGTAATACCGGATGCATTTCGGCCGTCTGGCGTTTCGAATGCTTGTAATTTCGCTACTTTCTCAGTTCCGCCTCATGCATTCTCATCTGACGCTCCGCCCCGCCCCGCACTGGCGCACCAGCCTGGTCGCTCTGGCTTGCAGCTTGATGCTGGCCGGCTGCGGCGGCGGGGCCAGCGCCAACGGGCCGGCGCCGGGCGAACCACCCCCACCTGTCACCCCGCCCACTTTGCCATCCGTGGAGGTGAGCGCGGTGGCGGCAGCCGATCCCGGCAGCGCCCTGACCGCCGGCTGGCAGCACGGTGGCATCATGCAGATCTTCGTCCGCAGCTACCGCGACAGCAATGGCGACGGCCACGGCGACCTGCCCGGCCTGATCAGCCAGCTGGACTACCTGCAGGACCTGGGCGTGAAGGGGCTGTGGCTGATGCCCATCACCGCCAGCGAGGACCGGGACCACGGCTATGCCGTCAAGGACTACCGCGCGGTGGAGTCCACCTACGGCAGCCTGGCTGACATGGACGAGCTGCTCCGCCAGGCCCACGCCCGGGGCATCGGCGTGATCATCGACCATGTGATCAATCACAGCAGCACGGCCCACCCGCTGTTCGTCAATGCCAGCAGTGCCGGCAGCAATGCCTGGCGCGACTGGTACCTCTGGAGCGTTTCGGCCCCCACCGGCTGGAACATCTACGGCAACAACCCCTGGTACACCTTGTCCAGCGGCAGCTACTTTGCCGCCTTCTGGCAAGGCATGCCCGACTTCAATCTGCGCAAGCCCGAGGTCGTGGCCTTCCACCACGATGCGCTGCGCTTCTGGCTCAACCGCGGCGTGGACGGCATGCGCTTCGACGCCGTCGGCCACCTGGTGGAGAACGGCTCGAACGCCTGGGACAACCAGCCCGAGAACTATCCGCTGATGCGCGGCATCCAGGACGTGCTGGCGGGTTACCAGAACCGCTACATGGTCTGCGAGGCACCCGGCGACCCCGTCGGCTTTGCAGCGAGCACCGCCTGCGGCAGCGCCTTCGCCTTCAACCTCAGCGGCAGCATCATTTCGGCCGCACGGGGCAACGCCGACGCGGTGGCCGATCTGGCCAGCAAGATGAGCAGCGCGCCGGCAGGCATGGCGCCCATGCTGGCCAATCACGATGGCTTTGCCGGCGGGCGGGTGTGGAACCAGCTGAACGGCAATCTGGCGCAATACAAGCTGGCCGCTGCCACGCCGCTGCTGCTGCCAGGTCATCCCTTCATCTACTACGGCGAAGAGATCGGCATGTCCGAAGGCATCGGCCTGAGCGGTGACGCGGCCCTGCGCAGCCCCATGAGCTGGAGCGCCACCGCCGGTGGTGGCTTCACCACCGGCACACCCTACCGGGCCTTCGCCGCCAATCTCAACCAGCAGAACGTGGCCAGCCAGCTGAACGACCCTGAGTCATTGCATGCGCACTACAAGGGCCTGCTGACGCTGCGCAACAGCCTGCCCAGCCTGGCGCGCGGCAGTTATGCGGCAGCCGCCCGCAGCGGCGCCATGTGGGCCTTCCAGCGCCGGCTGGGCGGCGAGACCAGCCTGGTCGTCTTCAACTACGGCAGCAGCGCCGCCAGCCTGGACGCGACCGATCTGCCGGCCGGCGCCACGCTGCAGGCCGCATGGCCGGCTGGCGCAGCCGCCTTGAGCGCCGATGTGAGCGGCAACGTGCGCTTGAGCCTGCCAGCGCAGTCGCTGCGCGTCTACCGCGTCAACCCCTGACCCGCCACCGTCCTGTCGCCTTGCACATGAACATCCCGAACTTGTTCTGCCCGCCCGCAGCCCGGCGCCGCCCGGCGCCGTGGCGGTGGGCCGCAGCCGCCCTGGCCGTTGCCCTGACCATCCCCTGCGGACCGGCACAGTCCAGCACCGCTGCACCCGCAGCCCAGCCCGCGTTCGACGCCAGCCCGGTGGCCGCACGTCAGCAGCCCAGCCCCTTGGCCGAGGGCTGGCAGCACGGCGCCTTCATGGAGATCTTCGTGCGGGGCTGGCGCGACAGCAACGGCGATGGCATCGGCGACCTGAAGGGCCTGACCCAGAGCCTGGACTACCTGCGCGAGCTGGGCGTCAAGGGCCTGTGGCTGATGCCGATCACCGCCAGCGCCGACCATGACCACGGCTATGCCACCCAGGACTACCGAGCCATCGAGCCGGCCTATGGCAGCCTGGCCGACTTTGACGAGCTGCTGCGCGAGGCCCATCGGCGCGGCATCGGCGTCATCATGGACTATGTGGTCAACCACAGCGCAGCCGAGCACCCGGCCTTCCAGGCCGCCGTGGCGGGCGATGCGCGCTGGCGCAACTGGTTCGTGTGGACGTCAAAGGCACCCAAAGGCTGGGACATCTGGGGCAAGGACCCCTGGTATCCGGGACCCAAGGGCGACCACTACTTCGCCACCTTCGGCGCACCGATGCCTGACTTCAATCTGCGCAATCCAGAGGTGGTGCGCTTCCATGAGGACAGCCTGCGCTTCTGGCTCAACCGGGGCCTGGACGGCTTCCGGCTCGATGCCGTGCCGCACTTGATCGAGAACAACGCGGTGGACTGGAATGACCAGCCCGAAAGCCGGGCCTTGACCGCCTCGCTGGTGCGGCTGATCAAGTCCTACCCTCGTCGTCATGTGGTCTGCGAGGCCACCGCCGAGCCCAAGGACTATGCGGAGCCCGGCCTGTGCGGTGGCGCCTTCGCCTTCGGCATGGAGCCGCAGTTCATCAAGGCCGCCCGGGGCGAGCCCGAGGCCGTGGCCGCCGTGGCCCAGTACTTCAACAGCGCATCGCCGCGGCTGGCGACCATGGTCTCCAACCACGACATCTTTGCCGGCCAGCGCCTGTGGGACCAGGCCAAGGGCGACATCACCACCTACAAGCTGGCCGCGGCCAGCTACCTGCTGCTGCCCGGCACGCCCTTCATCTACTACGGCGAGGAGATCGGCCTCGGGGGCGTCAACGAACTGCCAGGCGACGGCCCCTTGCGCTCGCCGATGAGCTGGACGGCCGACGCGAAGACCGCCGGCTTCAGCAGCGGCCAGCCTTTCCGCCCCCTCGCGCCCAACCGCGCGGTGGCCAATGTGCAAAGCCAGCGTGCCGATCCGGGCTCGATCTTCAACTTCTACAAGGCCCTGCTGACCCTGCGCAATGAGCACCCCTCGATCGCCCGGGGCCGCTATGTGGCCGGCCGCAGCAGCGGTGCCCAATTGAGCTTTCAGCGCGTCCTGCACGAGCCCGGCATCCAGGATCACAGTCTGGTACTGATCAACTACAGCGACCGGCCTGTGGCGACCGAGGTCGCCGATCTGCCCGCAGGTGCCCGCCTGCAGGCCGCTTATCCCGCCAGTGCCAGTGCCGCCACCGTGGGCGCCAATGGCCGCAGCCTCATTCCCATGCCAGCCCGCTCGGTGCTGGTCTACCAAGTGACCCGATGAAGAACAAACTCTGCTTGAACGTCCGCCCTGGCCTCTTCGCGCGCCGTGCCTGGCGAGCCCCCGGGCTGGCGCCGATCGCAGCCGCCCTGGCGCTGAGCGCCTGCGGCCAGACGGCCCCGCTGCGCACCGGCGCTGTCGCCGCTGCACCCGCCAGCGCCTGCGCGCCCTCACCGCTGGGCGACAACTCGCTCTACCTGCGCGGCTCCATGAACGGCTGGGCCGCCCAGGACGACTTCGAGTTCCTCTGGCGCTGCGACGCCTGGTGGCTGAACGTCACCCTCACGGGCGCCCATGAGTTCAAGATCGGCGACGCCGCCTGGAGCGATGGTGCCAACTTTGGCGCCGCACCCGGGGTAGGCGGCCTGACCCTGGCCGGCGGCGCCAGCACCGGCGGCGTGCGCCACACCTTTGATGGTCAGCCGCACAGCCTGCGCCTGACACCGGGCGTGGCCGGTCAAGCCCCGGTGCTGAGCATGCTGCCGCCCAGCTTCACCGACCCGCGCGTCGCGCCCGTCACCGAGGCACTGCCGCTGAGCCTGCGCTTTGACTCCCGCTCGACCCAGCACAAATCGCCCTACGGCGCACAGCCCGCCGGCAGCACCGTGCAGTTCAGCCTTCAAGCAGCCCCCGGCCTGCAGTCGCTGACGCTGGTGATCGAGTCCCGCACTCTCGAAGGCAACCAGGACGTGCTGAGCTATGCGCCGCTGGCCCGCGTTCCGCTGCAGCGCAGTGCCGACGGCACCCGCTGGGAGGGCCGCTACACCTTCAGCCAGCCGGCCGTCTACGGCTACTGGTTTGAAGCCCAGGCCGGCGAGCAGCGCTGGGCCTATCAGAACAACCGCGACATGATCCACTGGACCCGCGAGCGGGGCTCGGGCGGCATGGGTCAGGTCGAGCGCCTGGCCGGCGACTCGGCCGCCGACCTGCGCCGCATCCGGCGCTTCCGGCAGACCATCCATGCGGCAGACTTCAAGGTGCCGGCGTGGTCGCACGAGGCGGTTTACTACTACATCTTCCCCGAGCGCTTCCGCAATGGCGACCGGCGCAATGACCCGCAGCCCGGCCGCGACACCTACCAGGACCAGGCCGTCGAGCGCCACAGCAACTGGCTGGACCACCCCTGGAAGCCGGCCGGTCCGGGCGAAAAGGGCGACGGCTCGGATGCGGTCTACAACAACGACTTCTTCGGCGGCGACATCGCCGGCATCATCGAGAAGCTCGACGACATTGCCGAGCTGGGCGCCAACACGCTCTACATCACGCCCTTGTTCAAGGCGGCCAGCAACCACAAGTACGACACGGCCGACTACCTGACAATCGACCAGGGCTTTGGCAGCAACGCCGACTTTGACCGGCTGACGGCCGAGGCCGCCAAGCGTGGCCTGCGCGTCATCCCCGACACCTCGCTGAACCATGTGGGCCTGGATTCGCCCTATTTCGACCGCTTCGGCA
>CALRVU010000005.1:0-19921 GCA_943371685.1 Bordetella parapertussis
GCGCCGCTGCTGCCGCTGGTGGACAACGCCGAGAAGAACGCCACGGTGGTGCTCTCGCAGCAGGCCGTGCTGACCCAGGTGGGTCAGGCGCTGCGCTTGATCAACCGCCAGTCGTCCGACCTGCTGGAGATTGCAGAGACGGTGTCTTCGCTGAAGCTGCAGACCAACGCTTCGCCCGCCGAGTTGTCGGCGGTCGGTCAGTTGGTGATGTTGACCCAGCGGATCGGCAAGTCGGCCAATGAGTTCTTGACGCTGGAGGGCGTGAGCCCCGAGGCGGTGTTCTTGCTGGGCAAGGACTTGAACTCTTTCCGCGAGATCGCCGACGGCCTGCTGCGGGGCAACCCCGAGTTGCGCCTGCCGGGCACCAAGGACGCGCAGACCCGCGAGCAGCTTGAGCTGCTGATCACCCAGTACGAACAGACCCGTGCCCAGGCCAGCGCGATTCTGGGCAACCTGCAAGGTCTGGTGTCAGCCCGTGAGGCGCAAAACGCCATCGTGGCCGAGTCCGAGCCGCTGCGCAAGGGTCTGGAGCTGGTGCAGGGCAACCTGGAAAGTCAGGGTGGCCTGACGGTCGGCTACATCATCGCCCTGTTGCTGTCGGCAGCGGCCGTGCTGGCCGGTGGTGTGGGCTTCCTGCGGTTGTATGTGCGCAACCAGAACTTGCGTGCGCAGCAGGCAGAAAGCCAGCGACTGGCCGCAGAAACGCAGGAACGTGAAGCCAAGCGCGTCAACGACGCCAACCAGGCCGCCATTTTGCGATTGATGAACGAGCTGCAGTCAG
This sequence comes from Bordetella parapertussis, assembly GCA_943371685.1. GTDB lineage: Bacteria > Pseudomonadota > Gammaproteobacteria > Burkholderiales > Burkholderiaceae_C > Ideonella > Ideonella parapertussis_A. The sequence continues at coordinate 782 of CALRVU010000005.1, forward strand.
TCGCTGAAGGCGACTTGACCCAGCAAGCGACGGTGACCGAGGACATCACCGGCGCCATTGCCGACTCGGTGAACTACACGGTGGAAGAGCTGCGCAGCTTGGTGGCCCAGGTGCAGGGCACGGCGGCGCGGGTGACGGAAACCACGCAGCAGGTGGAAAACACCTCGACCGAGCTGCTGGCCGCCTCGACCGAACAGCTGCGCGAGATTCGCGAAACTGGTGAGTCGGTGCTGCAGATGGCAAGCCGAATCAACCAGGTGTCTGCGCAGGCCCAGCAAACGGCGGACGTAGCCCGTCAGTCGCTGGACGCTGCAACCTCCGGCCGCAAAGCGGTGGCTGACACCATCGGCGGCATGAACACGCTGCGCGAGCAGATCCAGGAAACTTCCAAGCGGATCAAGCGGCTGGGCGAATCGTCACAGGAGATCGGTGAAATCACCGAGCTGATTTCTGACATTACCGAGCAGACGAACGTGCTGGCACTGAACGCAGCCATCCAGGCCGCCTCGGCCGGTGAAGCCGGACGAGGCTTCTCGGTGGTGGCGGAAGAAGTGCAGCGGCTGGCCGAACGCTCAGCCGATGCAACGCGACAGATCGCGGCCCTGGTGAAGACCATTCAGACCGACACCCAGGACGCCGTGGCCGCCATGGAGCAGTCCACTCAGGGTGTGGTGCAGAACGCGCAGCTGTCTGACGCGGCCGGTACCGCGCTGAGCGACATTGACCGAGTCACGCGTCAGCTGTCGTCGCTGATTGAGGACATCTCGAGCGAAGCGCGCAGCGAAGCCGATTCCGCCAACGTGGTGGCTGCCAACATCCAGCACATTTTTGCCGTGACGGAGCAGACCGGTGAGGGCACTCGCTCGACTGCGCAGATGGTTCATGACCTCTCGCGCACGGCCGACGAACTGCGCCAGTCGGTGGATCGTTTCAAGATCGCCTGATCCTGCGGCTACCGCGCCGCGCCTCGTTACTCCTGAACAGACTCACCCGGCAACACCATGGATCAAATTCAAGAGCACGAACTGCCGGGTGACCTCAGCGCGTTGGCCTGGGTTCAGGAGGAGTTGCGTCGCACGCTCGACAACGCCCACAAGGCGCTGCGCCGCCATCTGCGCAACCTGGAGTCGGCGCCTGACGATGCCGGCGATGTCAGCCGCTCCGCGGCACTGACCCAGGCCCGCAACCTGATGCATCAATGCGTGGGTGCACTGGAGCTGATCAGCCTGGCCGCACCGGCGCGCGTCCTGCGGGGCAGCGAGAACGCCCTGCAACGCATGGCGCAGCGAGAGATCGAGTTTGATCCGGTCGCGATCGGCACCCTGGAGCGTGCCTCGTTTGCCGTGCTCGACTACCTGCGGCGCATGCTGGCTGGCAAGCCCGCGCCCGCGTTGAGTCTGTTTCCCCAGTATCGCGACGTCCAGGCCCTGGCTGGCCAGCAGCGGGTGCATCCGGCTGATTTGTGGGCAGACGGCCTGCATGTCTCGACCAGTGCGTTCGATCCTGCTGCTGACGTTGCGGAGGCCGCCGACCAGAAGATCCGCCAGCGCATTGAAGCGCGGCTGTTGCCCTATTTCCGTACCGGCGAGCCCGAGGCTTCTCGCCGCATGGGCGAGCAGTTTGCTCGCTTGGCTGATGCGAGCCGTGGCCGCTCGGCCGAACTCTGGAACCTCGCGTCGGCATTCTTCGAGGCCCAGGCGGCCGGTCTGCTGGAAACCGACCTTTACGCCAAGCGCATGGCCTCGCGCCTGCTTGCCCAGTTGCGGGCGGCCGAGCGAGGCCACACCGACAGCCCCGAGCGCTTGCTCCAGGACCTGCTGTTCTTCTGCGCACGGGCCCGTCGCGATGATGCCAGTGCGCCCCGCTTGGCCGCGGTGTGCTCGGCCTTCGGTCTGGACACGGTGGCCGAGGTCGACTTCGAATCCAGCCCGCTCGGCCGGTTTGATCCGGCGCTGATCCCGGTGGCCCAGCGGCGCGTGGCCGTGCTGAAGGAAACCTGGTCTGCCGTGGCCGCCGGAGAGTTGGCGGCGCTGGCGGCGATCTCGGAGCAGGCTGCGCTGGTGGCGGATTCGGTCCAGCAGATCTACCCTGACGGCGGTCGGCTGGCGGCATCGCTGCGCGCTGCGCTCGACAGCGCGGTGGCGCAAGGCGAAACGCCCAAGCCGGAGCTGGCCATGGAGGTGGCGACCACCTTGCTGTGCCTGGATGCTTCGCTGGACGAAGTCGATCCTGACCAGCCTGCCCTGCGCGAACGCATCCAGCGCCTCTCTGAGCGGCTGGATCTGGCGACCTCCGGGCAACCGGCCGCACCGCTGGAGCCGTGGGTCGAAGACCTCTACAGGGACGTGTCGGATCGGCAGTCCATGGGCAGCGTGGTTCAGGAGCTGCGAGCCGCATTGGCCGAGATCGAACTGCAACTCGATCGCTTCAGTCGCAACCCCGATGAGCGCGAAGCGCTGAATTCGGTCCCCGGTCAGTTGGGTTCAATGCGTGGCGTCTTGTCCGTGTTGGGCCTGGATCATGCGTCGCAGGCGGTGCAGCGCATGCGCGAGAACGTGTTGGCGGCCATCGACCAGCGCCAGGATGCGGCAGAGACCACCGAGGCCCTGGCCGACAATCTGGGTGCCCTGTCGTTCCTGATCGACATGCTGGCCGTTCAGCCGCATCTGGCCAAGTCGCTGTTCCGTTTTGACCCGGCGACCGGGCGGTTTGCTGCCCTGATGGGCCATGCCCGGCCGGCGGCGGTGGCACCGGCCGAAGCCGGCATTGCCAACCAGCTGGCCGCCCTGGTGCGCGGCGCGGCCGATCAGAGCATCACCCCCGAGGCTTTGCAGCGTGATCTGGAAGGCTTGGCCGACCAGGCCACCGCTGCCGATCAGGCCGACCTGGCCGATGCTGCCCATCAGGCCCGCAAGACCCTCAGCCAGGCCATGGATGACGGCGACAACCCCACGGTTCAGGCCGAGCTGGCGGTTGCGCTGGAGAATCTCGCGGCCGTCAGCCGCCCCGACGAAGTCCCTCTGCCAGCCACGATGCCCATGAGCATCGAGGATGACAGTGAGGACATGCAGGACGTCTTCATCGAAGAAGCGGGCGAGGTCATCGTTCAGGCGCGCGAGGCGCTTGCCAGTCTGGCGGCCGATGGACAGGACCTGTCGGCGTTGACGACGGTTCGGCGCGCCTTCCATACGCTCAAGGGCAGCTCGCGCATGGTGGGCTTGCAAGCCTTCGGCGAAGCGGCCTGGGCCTGCGAGCAGTTGTTCAATGCCCGGCTGGCCGATGCCGTGGTGCAGGCTGATCCTCCATTGATCGCATTCACCGCCGAGGCCCTCACGACGCTGGAAGGCTGGGTGGCCGGCATCGGGCAATCCGGCCCGGGTATTCCTGCTGACCAGGGGCAGTCCTTGATCGATGCGGCCCAGGCCCTGCGACAGGCTTTGGCGGTGCCGACCCTGCTGCCGCCGGTCGAGCCATTGCAAGCCGTGCCCGACATCTCGGTCGACGAGTTGCCGCCCCTTGCCGACATGGACGAGCAGATTCCTGTCGCCGAGTTGGTCGATCAGGGCGAACCGGAAATGCCGCCTGCCGAGGTCGAGATCGCGCTCGATCTGGACGTGGCTTTGCCGATGGACTCGGTCGAGGCCATCGAGGTCATTGAGGCGCCTGAGCTGCAAGCCGAGTCCTGGTCCGAGACCACTCACCAGCCTGGCGGCGACCTGCTGGCGCCGGAGGTGGACCTCGAACTCGACCTGGCGGCGCTGGAAGACGACGAAGCCGTGGCCGTCATTCCGGCGGCGTCGGCGCCAGAGTCCGCATTCGAATCGGAACCCGAATCCCAGCCTGCGATGCCGGACCTTGCCGTGCAAAGCGTGGAGGACGCCGGCCCGGTCATCGAGCCTGACCTGCCGGCCATCGAACCTGACTTGGCGCCTGAGGTGCCGACCTATGCCGGCTTTGCCACCTCTGAGCCCGAGCTGCCGGCGCTGGAGTCGGTCCAGCCTGACGGCGTCGATGCGGTGCCGTCAAACCCGCTCCCGGTCGAAGCCGCTCTGCCCGATGAGCCTGAGCTCGCCGAGGTGCCCGACATCGCTGCCGAGGTGCCTGCCCAAGCCGAACTCGCGCCTGCCGAGCCGGAGTCGGTGGAGCTTGTGGATCCGGTGGACGAGGCCGATCGCATCAAGGTGGTGGGGCCGCTGCGCATCCAGATTGCACTGTTCAACATTTTCCTGAACGAGGCAGACGAACAGTCACGCCGGCTCTGTGTGGCGCTCTCGGAGTGGCAACATGAGCTGCATCGGCCGGTGGGCGATGCCGCGGTGGCGTTGGCGCACTCGCTGGCTGGCAATTCGGCCACGGTGGGCTATCAGGAGCTGTCGTCCCTTGCGCGCCGACTGGAACATGCGCTGGAGCGCTCTTGCGGTCGCGGCCACGGCGAGCCGGACGAGGTGGCGCTTTATCTCGACCTGTCTGAAGAGATCCGGCGCCTGCTGCATCAGTTTGCGGCCGGCTTCCTCAAGGCTGCTGCGCCTGACCTGCTGGAGCGACTGACTCACCACGAGGAGCGTGATGCGGCCATGCACTCGCGTGCGGGCTTGCTGGACCAGATCGAAGCGGTTGATGCGTTCGATGCGCCGATTGACGAGGTGCCGACGGATGAGTTGGCGACGGATGAGGCGGCCGAGGCGCCTGGCTGGGAGTCTTCCAGCATGGTGCCGCTCAATCCGCTGGGCGAAGTGCGGTTCTCCGCCCTGGAGCCGGCGGAGCGCTCGCAGACCGAGTCGGTGCCCGTCTTGGGCAGCCATGCAGGCCTCACGGCAGCCGGCAGCGCGTTCGCGGATGACCTCGATGCCTCCGACGCCATCGACAGTGAGTTGTTCGAGATCTTTGTGGAAGAAGGCGAAGAGCTGCTTCCAAGCTTGACCGAGCAATTGCGGCTCTGGGAGCAGGCGCCCGCTGAAACCGATGCCGGTGTCGCCGCCATGCGTGCCTTGCACACCTTCAAGGGTGGTGCGCGGCTGGCAGGCGCGATGCGCCTTGGTGAGTTGGCCCACCGGCTTGAAACCGCGATCGAGAAACTGATCGGACGCAACCAGGCCGATGAGACGGTGATCGCGCGTCTGCACCAGGGTGCAGACGCGCTGTCCGAGGAGTTCCAGCGCCTGCGTCAAGGTGGCGCGGCCCTGTTCGCGGCAGAGGCCGTCGATGGTGGGCTGATCGAGACCGAAGGCTTTGCAGAACACGCTGGTCTGGAGCCGTTGCCGCTGGCCAGCGTGCACGGCGATCTCGACGCTCCCGCAGAATTCCACTTGCCCGAGTTGGTCGACTTGTCGGCGCTGGGGTTGCCCGAAGCGATCGACACGCCGATCGAGGCCGCAGAATCTGCGCCTGAGGATCTGGGTGTTGTTGCACCGGAGCTGGCATCAGCGCCTGAAGCGCTGGCTGCGGTCAATGAGGTCGCAGCGGCACCTGCGGTGATCGATTGGGCCGGCTTTGCCGCCCGTCGCGCTGGTGCGGACGCCAGTGCGCGCATTGCGCCCGCTGAGCTGGCGGCCGTCGGCACGGTCCGGGTCCGGGCGCCGCTGCTCGACCGCATGGTGAGCCAGGCCGGCGAGGTGGGCATTGCACGTGCCCGCATCGAGTCCGACATGGTCCAGATGCAGGGCGGTCTGAAGGAATTGACCGACAACTTGGAGCGTCTGCGCCGTCAGCTGCGCGACCTGGAGTTGCAGGCCGAAACGCAGATGGCCTCGCGAATCGAGGCGGCCCGGAGCTCGCAACAGTCCTTCGATCCCCTCGAAATGGACCGTTTCACCCGTGTGCAGGAACTGACCCGGATGCTGGCCGAATCGGTGGGCGACGTGGGCACCGTGCAGCGCGGCCTGCAGCAGATGCTGCAGAACACGGAAGATCAGCTGGCTGTGCAGGCCCGGCTCAACCGGGACTTGCAGGACGATCTGCTCCGCGCACGGATGGTGGAGTTCGACACCCTTTCCGATCGCCTTTACCGGGTCGTGCGGCAGGCCGCCAAGGAGTCCGGCAAGCAGGTCCGGCTGAACTTTGCCGGGGGCGGCATCGAGTTGGACCGCGCGGTGCTCGACCGGATGGCACCCGCCTTCGAACACTTGCTGCGCAATGCCGTGGTTCACGGCATCGAGGCGCCCGGCATTCGCGAGGCCCTGGGCAAGAACGCCAGCGGCACCATCGACGTGGCCCTCCGCCAGAGTGGCAACGAAGTGGAAGTCGAAGTGCGCGATGACGGCGCTGGCCTGAATCTGGCCCGGATCGCGGACCGCGCCATGGGCATGGGCTTGCTCAATGCCGAAAGTCGACCGACCGAAGGCGAGTTGGCGGGTTTGATCTTCACGCCAGGCTTCTCGACGGCGGATCAGGTCACCGAGCTGGCGGGCCGGGGTGTGGGCATGGACGTAGTGCGTTCCGAAGTGACCGCCATGGGTGGTCGGATCGAGACCGCGAGCAGTTCGGGCCAGGGCACGGCATTCCGCATGCTGCTGCCCCTGACCACGGCCGTCACGCAGGTGGTGTTGCTCCAATGCGGCAGCCAGACGGTGGCAGTGCCGTCCACGCTGGTCGAGCTGGTGCGGCGGGTGCCTGCGGCCGAGGTGGAGCAGGGCTATCAGTCCGGCGTGCTCAAGCATGGTGATCTGGAGGTCCCGTTCTTCTGGCTGGGCAGTCTGTTGCAGCAGGGTTTGCGCGGACCGGCTGAAGGCCGCAACCTGCCGGTGGTGATCGTGCGAAGCGCGGCCCAGCGGGTTGCGGTGCACGTCAGCCAGGTGCTGGGCAACCAGGAAGCGGTGGTCAAGAACCTGGGGCCGCAGCTCTCGCGTCTGCCCGGCCTGGCCGGCATGTCACTGATGGCCAATGGCCAGCCGGTGCTGATCTACAACCCGGTGGCCTTGGCGGCGGTTTATGGCACCGACGTTCGCCAGCGGCTGCTCAGCGCGCCCCAGGAGAGCTACGACACCATGGCCAGCATGGTGGTGGCCGAGCCTGTGGTCCAGGCGCCGCTGGTGATGGTGGTGGACGATTCGCTGACGGTGCGTCGTGTGACGCAGCGCCTGCTGCAGCGCGAAGGCTACCGTGTGGCCTTGGCCAAGGACGGACTGGACGCGCTGGAGCGGCTTGCCGTCGAGACCCCTGCGGTCATGCTCTGCGACATCGAGATGCCGCGCATGGATGGATTCGACCTGGTGCACAACCTGCGCGCCGATCCGCGCCTGGCGCATCTGCCGGTGATCATGATCACCTCGCGGATCGCCGACAAGCACCAGGAACACGCCAGAGAACTGGGCGTCAATCACTACCTCGGCAAGCCCTATGACGAAGAGCTGCTGCTGAGTCTGGTGAAAGAGTACGCCAGCGCCGAGCAGCCTGTGTGAGACCGCGCCGCAGAGTTCTCCCGCCCGATCAGACGATCGATCTGCTTGCGGATCTGATCGATCTGGCCGATCGGGATGCTCTGGAGTCCCGCCTGATCAAGTCGGTCTGCCTGCTGGTACAGCCGGCCACCGTGGCCTTGGCACGAGTGTTGGGTGACCGTGAACCCCGGTGGCTGGTCACGGCCCAGGCCGACGAGACCGGGCGGATCACCACCGCAGATCCCTTGTTGGCCGATCTGCGTGACTTGCCTGCGCTGGCCGATCGGCCTGACTGGGCTGAGTGCTTTGCGCGTGCCCAGGTCCAGGCCAGGGTGAACCCCGAAGCAGCCTCCATCACCCTGTTTCCCGTATCAGGACCGGAGGAAGTGCTCGGCGTTCTGGTGCTGCAGACGGATCGTCCGCTGACGCCAGCGGTGCGCCGCCTGGTGCTGAGTCTGCTGACGGTGTTTCGCAAGTTCCAGGCGTTGCTGCGCTACAGCGAATGCGATCTCTTGACCGGACTGCTCAACCGCAAGAGTTTCGAGGAGTCGTTCTACAAAGCATCGGCACTGCCTCTGGCCAGCAGCGGCTCCGCTGACACCGAGCGGCGTCATGACTTTGCCCGTCAGTACTGGCTGGCATTGATCGACATTGATCATTTCAAGCAAGTCAATGACCGCTTCGGGCACCTGATCGGCGACGAAGTGCTGCTGCTGCTGTCGCGCGTGATGCGCCGGTGCTTCCGGCATGCGGACCAGCTCTATCGCTTCGGGGGTGAGGAGTTCGTGGTCCTGCTGCGCTGCGCGACTGAGGCTGATGCGATGGCAGCGCTGCAGCGCTTGCGCGTGGCCACATCAACGTTCAGTTTCCCCCAGGTCGAGCGCATCACGATCAGCGTCGGATTCACCGATGTGCGGCTGGGTGACACGCCGAATGCGGCCGTGGAGCGCGCTGACAAGGCGGTCTATCACGCCAAGCACCATGGACGCGACCAGGTCTGCAGCCACCGCGTCCTGCTCAGCAGCGGTGCCATCGAGGATGAAGCCCGCCCTGGGGACGTCGAGCTCTTCTGAGGGCCGGGCCTAGCCTTCAGCACGCGCCTTCGCGAAACGAGCCAGCGTCTGCCCGCGAGCCTCGTCGTGGGCCACCACGGGCCAGGGATAGTCCACGCCCAGCTTGAAGTCGGCGGCCGCCAGCTCGATGGGTTTGGCCAGCCACGGCGCATGGATCGACTTCTTTCCCAGGCCGGCCAGGCGGGGCAGGTAGCGTTTGATGAATTTGCCGTCAGGGTCGAATTTCTCGCTCTGGGTCACCGGATTGAAGATCCTGAAATAAGGCTGGGCATCGCAGCCGGTCGAGGCCGCCCACTGCCAGCCGCCATTGTTGGCGGCCAGGTCGAAGTCATTGAGGTGCCGCTCAAACCAGGCCTCGCCGCGTCGCCAGTCGATGCCCAGATCCTTGACCAGAAAGCAGGCGCTGACCATGCGCAGGCGGTTGTGCATGTAGCCAGTGGCCAGCAACTGCAGCATGGCCGCGTCCACCAGGGGATAGCCGGTGCGTCCCTCGCACCAGGCCGCGTAGAGGGCGTCGGCATCCGGGCCTTCTGCCCACCGCACGGCGTCGTACTCGGGTTTGAAACAATGCCCGACCACGCGGGGATGGTGGAACAGCACCTGATGATAGAAGTCCCGCCAGATCAGCTCGGACAGCCAGACCTCGGCGCCATGTGACCCGCCTTGCATGCGCTGCCAAGCCTCGCGGGCCAGCCGGCGGATGGACACGGTGCCGAATCGCAGGTGCGTGCTCAGGTAGCTCGGGCCCTTGACCGCGGGAAAGTTGCGCGATTCCTCGTAGCGATCAATGCGTTCCAGGAAGTCGTCGAGCAGTTGTGCCGCGCCCGTGCTGCCGATCGGCATGCGCAGGCTTTGCAGGTTGGAGGCCTCGAACCCCAGCGCGGCCAGCTCAGGCACCGGGTTGCTTGGCGTCGTGTCCGGCGACAGGCGCAAGGCAGCTTCCGGGGGCAGCGGTGCCAGTGCCGCGGCCTGGTCGGCCACCGGCCATGGCGCCAGGTGCTGGTGTTGCAGCTTCTTGAGCCAGGCGTTCTTGTAGGGTGTGAACACGCTGTAGGGTCCGCCGGTGGCGGTCATGACCTCGCTGCGTTCGAACACCACATGATCCTTGAACGTGTGCAGTTCGATGTCTGCCGCACGCAGGGCCGTCGCGATACCGGTGTCACGAGTCAGCGCCGCAGGCTCGTCGTCGTGATTGGCATAGACCGCATCAACCTGCAGCGCCAGGGCGCAACGGGTGATGCAGTCTTGCGCTTGACCGTGCATCACCAGGAGGCGGGCCCCTTGGACGCCCTGATCTCGCGCCAGGCGATCGAGCTGCGCATTCAGATCGACCAGGCTTTCGCGGATGAACTCGACCCGACGATCCACCCGGGGCAAGGGTGCCAGGATGTCCTGGTCGAACACGAAGACGCAGAAAACCTGGGCCGCGCTGCGCAGGGCCCGGCTCAGGGCTGCGTTGTCATCGGCGCGCAAATCGCGCCGGAACCAGACCAATGCACGCTTGTGTAGCTTTTCCATGCGCCTAGTGTCGGACGCTTTGCAAGGCCGGACACCGAGCCCTGAAATAGAATGCGAGCATGGCTGGCCCCGTCATCAACCTCACCAATCAGTTCCTGATCGCCATGCCCGGCATGGCCGATGAGCAGTTTGCCGGCGCGGTGGTCTACCTGTGTGAGCACAACGAGAAGGGCGCGTTGGGTCTGGTCATCAACAAGCCCATCGACATCACATTGGGCAGCCTGTTCGAGAAAGTGGACCTCAACCTCGAACAACTCACGCTCGCCGAGCAGCCAGTCTTTTACGGCGGGCCGGTACAGACCGAGCGAGGCTTTGTGCTGCATGAGCCCGCCACCGATGATGGAGCGACCTACAGTTCCACCCTCAGCGTGCCCGGCGGCCTGGCCATGACCACCAGCAAGGACGTGCTTGAAGCCCTGGCCAAGGGCGATGGTCCCAGCCGCGTGCTGATCACCCTGGGCTATGCCGGTTGGGCGGCGGGTCAGCTGGAGGACGAGATCGGCCGCAATGACTGGATCACGGTCGATGCGCAGGCTGACCTGATCTTCAACACGCCGGTGGCCGACCGCTACCGCGCCGCCTGGGGTCTGCTCGGCATCGATCCGCGCATGCTGTCCCAGGAAGCGGGGCACGCATGAAGGGCGGCTTGTCCGCCACTTCGTCCGTGCTGGCTTTTGACTTTGGAACCCGTCGGGTGGGTGTGGCCACCGGCACCGGTTTCCGTCGCCAGGCCGAGCCGCTGCGCAGCATCGCGGCCGAGGGTGAACCCCGCTTTGCCGCCATCGCCGCGCTGATCAAGGAATGGCAGCCCACCTTGCTGGTGATCGGCGTGCCCTTTCATCCTGATGGGGCCGAACATGTCAACACCCTGCGCGCTCGCCGCTTTGGCCGCCAGTTGCAGGGCCGCTTCAAGCTGCCCGTGCATGAAGTGGACGAGCGCTACACCACCACCGAGGCCCTGGCCGATGGCGCTCGCGATGCCGATGCCGCTTCAGCCGCCTTGATCCTCGATCAGTTCTTCCGGGAGTGCCCGCCATGAGTTTGCTTTCTTTGGACGCTGAAGCCCTCTACACCGAGCTGCGGCGCGGCGTGGCGTCTTTGTTGCGTCCGGATTCTTCGTTGGTCGGCATCTGGTCGGGCGGTGCCTGGCTGGCCGAGCGCCTGCAGGCGGACCTGCAACTGCCCGGCAGCCACGGCGTCATCTCCAGCACCTTGCACCGCGACGATTTCGGCGAGCGCGGCCTGTCTTCGACCACGGATCCGACCCAGCTGCCCTTTGCCATCGAGGGCCGGCACATCCTGCTGATCGACGACGTGCTCTACACCGGCCGGACCATCCGGGCCGTGATCAACGAGTTGTTTGACTTCGGCCGCCCGGCCAGCGTGCAACTGGCGGTGCTGGTGGACCGAGGCGGCCGTGAGCTGCCGATGCAGCCTGACTTCGCCGCTTCACGCATCGTCCTGCCCGCTGCCCAGCGTCTTTCGCTGGCCCGTGAGGCACAGGGCGCCTTCACCTTCACCCTTCGAGAGGAATCGTAAATGCTCTCCAAGCGCAATCCGCAGCTCAACCGCCATGGCGAGCTGATCCACCTCTTGTCGGTCGAGGGCTTGCCCCGTTCGGTGCTGACCCACATCCTGGACACCGCCGGCACCTTTCTGTCGGTCAATGATCGGGATGTGAAGAAAGTGCCGCTGCTGCGGGGCAAGAGCGTCTTCAACCTGTTCTTCGAGAACAGCACCCGCACCCGCACCACCTTCGAGATCGCGGCCAAGCGCCTGTCGGCCGACGTCATCAACCTCGACATTGCCAAGAGCAGCGCGGCCAAGGGCGAGAGCCTGCTCGACACCATCGCCAACCTGAGCGCGATGCATGCCGACATGTTCGTGGTGCGGCACAGCGAGTCGGGCGCGCCCTATCTGATCGCCCAGCACTGCGCGCCGCATGTGCATGTGGTCAATGCGGGTGACGGCCGCCATGCCCACCCCACGCAGGGCCTGCTGGACATGTACACGATCCGGCACTTCAAGAAGGACTTCAGCAACCTGACGGTGGCCATCGTCGGCGACATCGTGCACTCGCGGGTGGCCCGCTCCGACATCCATGCGCTGACCACACTCGGCGTGCCCGAGATCCGCGCCGTCGGCCCCAAGACGCTGGTGCCGGGTGACCTGCGCGAGATGGGCGTGCGCGTCTGCCACGACATGGCCGAGGGCATTCGTGGCGCCGACGTGATCATCATGCTGCGGCTGCAGAACGAGCGCATGAACGGGGCGATGCTGCCGTCGGCCGGCGAGTTCTTCAAGAGCTTCGGTCTGACCGACGACAAGCTGGCACTGGCCAAATCCGACGCCATCGTCATGCACCCGGGGCCGATCAACCGAGGTGTGGAGATCGAGTCGACCGTGGCCGATGGCGCACACAGCGTGATCCTGCCGCAGGTCACTTTTGGCATTGCGGTGCGCATGGCCGTGATGTCGATCATTGCAGGGAATGAAGCATGAAGCTGCTGATTCGAAACGGCCGGGTGATCGATCCGGCAAGTGGTCGCGACGAGCAAGCCGATGTGGCCGTGGCCAGTGGCCGGATCGTGGCCATCGGCCGGGTCTCGGCGGACTTCCAGCCCGACCGGGTGATCGAAGCCGAAGGCTGCGTGGTCGCGCCGGGTCTGGTCGATCTGGCAGCACGGCTGCGCGAGCCAGGCCATGAGCACGAGGGGATGCTGGAGTCCGAGCTGAACGCGGCGGCCGCCGGTGGCGTGACCAGCCTGGTCTGCCCGCCGGACACCGACCCTCCGCTGGACGAGCCGGGGCTGGTCGACATGCTCAAGTTCCGGGCCCGCAAGCTCAGCTTGTGCCGGCTGTTCCCGCTGGGCGCGCTGACCCGTGGCCTGGCCGGAGAGTCGCTGACCGAGATGGCCGAGTTGACCGAATCCGGTTGCGTGGGCTTCTCGCAGGCTGATGTGCCGGTGCGCGACACGCAGGTGCTGCTGCGGGCGCTGCAATATGCCGCCACTTATGGCTACACCGTGTGGTTGCGGCCGCTGGACAGCTTTCTGGGCAAGGGCGTGGCCGCCAGCGGTGCAGTCGCCACCCGGCTGGGCCTTTCCGGCGTGCCGGTGGCGGCCGAGACGATCGCCCTGCACACGATTTTCGACTTGATGCGCGCCACCGGCGCCCGGGTCCATCTGTGCCGGATCTCCAGTGCGGCTGGCGTGGCCCTGGTGCGCCAGGCCAAGGCGGACGGTTTGCCGGTGACGGCCGACGTCAGCATCAACTCGCTGCACCTGACTGACGTGGACATCGGCTTCTTCAACTCGGCCATGCGCCTGAACCCGCCGCTGCGCCAGCAGGCGGACCGCACGGCCTTGCAAGCCGGTCTGGCCGACGGCACCATCGATGCATTGGTGTCCGACCACACGCCAGTCGATGCCGATGCCAAGACCCTGCCGTTTGGCGAGGCCGAGCCGGGCGCCACCGGCCTGGAGCTGTTGCTGAGCCTGACGCTGAAATGGGGCGAGTCCCATCAGCTGAGCCTGGCCCAGAGCCTGGCGCGCATCACCAGCAAGCCGGTGCAGGTGCTGGGCGAGTCACTCGGCTCGCTGGCCCAGAGCGCTGGGCAACTGGTCGACGGCGGGGTGGCCGATCTGTGCGTGTTCGATCCACAGGCCATCTGGCAGGTCAGTCCCAAGCTGCTGAAGAGCCAGGGCAAGCACACGCCGTTCGATTTCTCCGTCAGTGGCAGTGCCTTGCCGGGCCGCGTACGGGCCACGGTGGTGGCGGGCAATCTGGCCTATCAGTCGGAATGACGAGCTGGCTCCGAGGGATCTGGCGGCTGCTGCGCGTCGCGGTGCATCTGGCGCACGGCATGGCGCTGATCGCGCTGAGCTTTGCGTCCCGGCCGCAGGCTGAGCGCGAAGCGCTGGTGCAGTGGTGGAGCCAGAAGCTGTTGCGCGTGATGGGTGTGGGCTTTGCCTGCAGCGGACAGGCCCGCGCGGGCGCCACGCTGTTGATCGCCAATCATGTGTCCTGGCTGGACATCGCCTGCCTGCATGCCGCATGTCCGCAAGCCCGCTTCGTGTCCAAGGCCGATGTGCTGCGCTGGCCTTTGCTGGGATGGTTGATCCGCAGCGTGGGCACCTTGTTCATCGAGCGCGAGCGCAAGCGCGATGCGCTGCGGGTGGTGCACCAGATGGCCGAGTCCCTGCGGCAGGGCGACACCTTGGCCATCTTCCCCGAGGGAACGACCGGCCCCGGTCCCGAACTGCTGCCTTTTCATGCCAACTTGCTGCAGGCTGCCATCGCGGTGCAGGTGCCGGTGCAGCCTGCGGTGCTGCGCTATTTCGAGCCGGTCAGCCGGTTCAGCGTCGCGGCCCAGTACATCGGCGACACGACGCTGGTGCAGAGCATCTGGCGCATCGTCAGTGCGCCGGCCTTGTCAGTTCAGGTGGACTTTCTGCCGGCTGTGGCCACGGCCCATTCCGACCGGCGTGCGCTGTCTGACCACCTGCATGCGCAGATCCAGGCGCATCTGCAGTTGACTTGAGGCACCCGCTGGCCCGGTCCGGGCCAGCGGGTGTGGCCACTCAGGCCTTGCCCTGGCTGGCAACTGAGGCAGCCGCCTTGGCCGCGGCTTCTGCGTCACCCAGGTAGTAGCTGCGGATGGGCTTCAGGTCGGCATCCAGCTCATAGACCAAGGGAATGCCGTTGGGGATGTTGACGCCGACGATGTCGTCGTCGCCAATGTTGTCCAGGTACTTGACCAGCGCCCGGATCGAGTTGCCGTGCGCGGCCAGCACCACGCGCTGGCCCGAGCGGATGGCCGGTGCCAGCACCTCGTCCCAGCAGGGCAGCACGCGGGCCACGGTGTCCTTCAGGCATTCGGTCAGCGGCACTTGTCCGGGTGACAGCTTGGCGTAGCGCAGATCGCCGCGCTGGCCGCGGGGGTCCGAGGCCTCCAGTGCGGGCGGTGGGGTGTCGTAGCTGCGGCGCCAGATCAGCACCTGCGCATCGCCGTACTGCTTGGCCATGTCGCCCTTGTTCAGGCCTTGCAGACCGCCGTAGTGGCGCTCGTTCAGGCGCCAGTCCTTGACGATGGGCAGCCAGGTGCGCTCCATGGCGTCCAGGCAGTGCCAGAGCGTCCAGATGGCGCGCTTGAGCACCGAGGTGTAGGCCACGTCGAATTCGAAACCCTCGGCCTTGAGCAGGGCGCCTGCAGCGCGGGCCTGCGCCACGCCGGTTTCCGTCAGGTCCACATCGGTCCAGCCGGTGAAGCGGTTTTCAAGATTCCAGGTGGATTCACCGTGACGGATCAGCACGAGCTTGTACATGGCCAGGAGCGCTCAGGGCGCATCGGGGAGCTGCAGGAGTCCGAATTCTATAATCGGGCAGATATCTCTCTTTCACTCTCTAGTTCGATGGGCGGCTCTGTGAATTTCTTGATCGAAAACTGGCTTCTGGTGGTGGCGGCGCTGGTGTCTGGCGGGATGCTGTTGGCACCTGCACTGCGCCGTGGTGCCCAAGGCGCCGGCGTTTCGCCCAATGAAGCCGTCCGCTTGATCAACCGTGAGCGGGCCGTGGTCGTCGATGTCTGTGAGGCGACCGAGTTTGCAGCGGGTCATGTGGTGGGCGCCCGCAATGTGCCCATGGCCAATCTGGCCAAGAGCAAGGAACTGCCGGGCAACAAGACGCTGCCCTTGATCGTCGTCTGCGCCTCGGGCATGCGCGCCTCCAAGGCGGCGACCGAGTTGCGCGCCATGGGCTACGAGCAGGCGCAGGTGTTGTCGGGCGGCATGCGTGCCTGGCGTGAGGCCAATTTGCCGGTCGAGGTCAGCGCTCGCTGAGCCGGGTCCCGCTCGCCTTGCCATGGTTTTTGCGCCGTGGCTTGGCTGCCTTGATATTCCCGTCCAGAACTGCTGGCATTCGGCTGTTCGTCTCCCTGGGGCCGCTGTGCGTTTCACAATGGCGCCTTGTTCCTGATTCCTGCGCACGCCATGAACCACGTCTTGATGTACACCACCCAGGTTTGTCCGTACTGCGTGCGCGCCAAGGCTTTGCTCAAGCAGCGTGGTGTCGCGCAGATTGAAGAAGTGCGGGTCGACATGGACCCGGCCGCGCGCGAGCGCATGATGGCCAGCACCGGACGCCGCACCGTGCCTCAGATCTTCATCGGAGAAACCCATGTCGGCGGCTGCGACGACTTGATCGCCCTGGACCAGCGTGGGGGCTTGATGCCGCTTTTGCAAGGCGGCTGAACCCCGGTCAGAGGCGCCATCCGGCTGCGCCATAATCCCGCCCGCAGTCCGCTCCATCCCGGGTGCGGGCTTTTCTTTTTTCCGAAAGCAAGCCATGGCCGATCAAGATTCGACATCCCCCGTGTTTCAGCTGCAGCGCATGTACCTGAAGGATTTGTCGCTGGAGCAGCCCAATTCGCCGCAGATCCTGCTGGAGCAGCAGCAACCGCAAGTCGACATCCAGCTGGGCATGGGCGCTGAGCCGATCGCCGAAGGCGTGATCGAGGTCTGCGTCACGGCCACCGTGACCACCAAGGTTGGCGAGCGCACCCTGTTCCTGATCGAAGCCAAGCAAGCCGGCATCTTTGAGGTCCGCAACCTGCCGGAAGATCAGATGCAAGGCATCATCGGCGTGGTCTGCCCGCAGATGGTCTACCCCTATCTGCGTGCCATCGTGTCGGACGTCTGCACCCGCGCCGGCTTCCCGCCGATCCTGCTGGCCGAAGTGAACTTCCAGGCCATGTTCGAGGCCCAGCAAGCACAGGCCCAGGTGGCCAATGGGTCGACTGCCGTCAACTGATCGTCGCTGAAGCGAGGGCTGCGGCGTGCAGATCACCGTACTGGGCGCAGGTGCCTGGGGCACTGCCCTGGCCATGGCGGCTGCCCAGCGCCACGAGGTGATGCTCTGGGCGCGCGACCCCGCGCAGGCCGCCACCATGGCGTCCGAGGGTTGCAATCAACGGTATCTGCCAGACCAGCCGTTCCCGGCCCGGCTGCGCGCCACCGCGCGGCTGGATGAGGCGATCGACGGCGCCATAGCGCGCCTGCATGTCATTGCCACACCCATGGCGGCCCTGCGAGCCACCCTGCGCCTGCTGCCTGCGCAAGCCAAGGTGCTGTGGCTTTGCAAGGGTTTCGAGTCGGGCACCGGAAAGCTCGGTCATCAGATCGCCGCCGAGGTGCTGCCAGAGGCTCACTCCGGCGTCTTGTCCGGTCCAAGCTTCGCTCAGGAGGTGGCGGCGGGTCTGCCGACTGCGCTGGTAGCAGCCAGTTCCGATGCCGGCTTGACTCGATTGGCGGTGGAAGCGTTCCACGGCGGGTCACTGCGGGTCTACATGTCCGCCGATCCGATTGGGGTCGAGGTCGGCGGGGCCGTCAAGAACGTGTTGGCGATTGCCACCGGCATCGCCGATGGACTGGGTCTGGGCTTGAATGCGCGTGCCGCCTTGATCACCCGTGGTCTGGCGGAAATGTCGCGCCTGGGTGTGGCGATGGGTGCCCAGAGCGAGACCTTCATGGGCCTGACCGGGCTGGGCGATCTGGTGTTGACCGCGACTGGTGATCTGTCGCGCAATCGCAAAGTGGGCCTGGCCCTGGCCGAGGGGCTGAGCCTGGCCGACGCGCTGGCTCGCCTGGGTCATGTGGCCGAGGGGGTGTACAGCGCCGCTACGGTGCAGCAGCAGGCTCGGGCGCATGGTGTGGACATGCCGCTGACCGATGCGGTCAATGCCGTGCTGGCCGGTCAGATTGCGCCGCGCGAGGCGGTCGGCCGCTTGATGCAGCGCGACGCGCGCGCCGAGAGTCTCTGAACGGACGATCAGTCTGCTGCACCGGCAAAGTCACATTGCCGCCAGGCTTCAAACACTGAAACCGCCACGGCATTGCTCAGGTTCAAGCTGCGTTGGCCGGGCAGCATCGGCAGGCGCAGCCATTGCGACGGCGCAAACTGCTGGCGCAGCGCTGGCGGCAGGCCAGCGGTTTCCTGGCCAAAGACCAGCACATCCCCAGCGCGCCATTCCACCTCGCTGGGCCTGCGCCGGCCATGGGTGGTGAAGGCGAAGCAACGCGAGGGGTCGGGCTGTTCGCTGGTCAGGAATGCCTGCCAATCGGCATGGCGCTTGACGGCAGCGTACTCGTGGTAATCGAGGCCGGCGCGCTGCAATTGCCGATCCTCCATGGTGAAGCCCAAGGGCTCGATCAGGTGCAGGCTGCAGCCGGTGTTGGCGGCGAGCCGGATCACGTTGCCCGTGTTGGGCGGGATTTCGGGTTGGACCAGGACGATGCGGAACATGGCCGGATTGTCGCCGCAGTCACATCAGGCGGGGCTGGGCAGCTCGACCCGAGCCAGGACCCAGAGCTGGACCGAGGCGGCGCCGTTCTGCAGCAGGGTCTGGGCGGCCTCGAATGCGGTGCTGCCGGTGGTCATCACGTCATCCACCAGGGCGATGTGACGTCCGGCGATGGATCCGGCTCGGTGAGGCGGGACCATGAAAGCACCGCGCATGTTCTGCAGGCGCGCCTCGCGATCGAGCTTCGACTGGGTGGCGGTGGCGCGCCATCGCTGCAGCAGGTCGGCCGATGCTGGGCAGCCCAGGTCCGCGGCCAGCCTGCGCGCCAGCTCCCACGACTGGTTGTAGCCCCGCTCTGCCAGCCTGCCATGCCAGAGTGGGACCGGGCAGATCCAGTCCAGCGCAGGCAGAGGCTCGGCATCAGGATCCAGGTGGCTCTGGGTGGATGCCAGCAACAGCGGCGCCAGGACGCGCGCCAGTTCGACCTGGCCTGAAAACTTGAAGGCGGTGATCAGACGGTCCCAGGGGAATTGGTAGTCGACTCCCACACAGGTGCGGCTGACGGGTGGCGAATGCAGCAGGCATGCGCCGCAGGTGGGCGGCCGCCGCGACGATGCATCCGGATCGTGCGACCCTGAGGGCCCCAATGCCAGGCCGCAGCGCCTGCAGCGCCACGGCGCCGGCGTGAAGCGCGCCGTGCAGGCGGCACACAAGCCGGCGCGAGTCCAGTTGCGGCAAACCGGGCAGGGCGCAGGCCAGCCCTGTCGAGCGGCGAAGGTATGCACGTTGGGTTCCTCGCGAGCTCTCCGGAACGAAGCGCGACGGGGCTGGGCGCCCATGGCGTGTGGACTTGGGTGGCTTCAATATACTCGCA
>CALRVU010000006.1:0-19605 GCA_943371685.1 Bordetella parapertussis
GGATTGATCGTCAAACAGCTGGTTTCACTGGGCTTGAAGAAGATCGCCGTGTTCCGCCAGAACGACAGCTACGGCCAGGCCGGGCTGGATGGCGTCAACAAAGCGCTGAAGGAGCGCAGCCTGGAGCCGGTGGCGGTGGCCACGGTGGAACGCAACTCGGTGAACGTGGCTCAGGCGGTGCAGACCATCGTCGCGGCCAAACCTGACGCCGTGGTGCAGATCAGTGCCTACAAGAGCTGCGCGGCCTTCATCCGTGAGGCGCGCAAGGCAGGCTATGGCGGCACCTTCTACAACGTCTCCTTCGTCGGTACGCAAGCCTTGGCCGATGAACTGGGCGCGGAAGCGCGCGGTGTGGTCGTCAGCCAGGTGATGCCGTTTCCCTTTGCCACCACGGTGCAGATCTCGCGCGAGTACCTGGACGCCATCAAGGCAGCCGGTGGCGACGCCAAACCCAACTACTCGAGCATGGAGGGCTATCTGGCGGCACGGGTCTTCGTGGAGGGCCTCAAGCGCGGCCGCGTCAACTCCCGGGATGGCCTGATCACCGGTCTGGAGTCGATGCAGGGCATCAACTTCGGCGGCTTCGGCATCGACTTCGGCAACCGGGATCATGTCGCGTCCAAGTTCGTCGAGCTGTCCATGCTGGGGGCAGACGGCAGCGTGCGCCGCTGAGATCGCCATCCCCGCGACAGCGGCTTCGGCCCGGCACTACCATTGGAGACGGCCCGTCGTGGGCCGATGCGACTGGAGTTGGCATGTCCCTGATTGCGGCACTTGAGGCCGACCACGCTGAAATCACCGCCCTGCGCCGCGATCTGCACGCGCACCCCGAACTCTGCTTTCAGGAGGTGCGCACCGCAGACCGGGTGGCAGAGGCCCTGACGAGCTGGGGCATCCCGGTGCACCGTGGCCTGGGCACGACCGGCGTCGTCGGTGTGCTGAAGTGCGGCAACAGCGCGCGCGCCATCGGCCTGCGGGCCGACATGGACGCGCTGCCCATGACCGAGCACAACACCTTTGCCCACGCCAGCCGCCACCCCGGCAAGATGCACGCCTGCGGCCACGATGGCCACACCGCCATGCTGCTGGCGGCAGCGCAGCAGCTGGCGCGCCGGCGGCAGTTCGACGGCACGGTCTACCTGATCTTCCAACCCGCAGAAGAAGGCGGTGGCGGCGCGCGCGAGATGATCAAGGACGGCCTGTTCGAGCGCTTCCCCATGGATGCGATCTACGGCATGCACAACTGGCCTGGGCTGCCGGCCGGCAGCTTTTCGGTGTGCAAGGGGCCGACCATGGCGTCGAGCAACGAGTTCCGCATCACCATCACTGGCAAAGGCTCGCACGCCGCCCTGCCGCACAACGGCATCGACCCGGTGCCGGTGGCTTGCCAGATGGTTCAGGCCTTCCAGACCATCGTGACCCGCAACAAGAAGCCGACCGATGCGGCGGTGATCTCCGTCACCATGATCCACGCCGGCGAAGCCACCAATGTGGTGCCCGACACCTGCGAGATCCGAGGCACGGTGCGCACCTTCACGCACGAGGTGCTGGACCTGATCGAGCGACGCATGGGTGAGATCAGCCAGCACACGGCCGCCGCCTTTGGCGCCACCGCGGCGTTTCAGTTCCACCGCAACTACCCGCCGACCATCAACCACGACCGTGAGGTTGATTTCTTGCGCGAGGTGATGCGCGAGGTGGCCGGCCCCGACCAGACGCTGGACTTTGACCCGACCATGGGTGCTGAAGATTTCAGCTTCTTTCTGCAGCACAAGCCGGGCGCCTATTTCATGATCGGCAATGGTGACGGCGCCCACCGGGCGGATTACGCCGGGCACGATCACAGCCTGGGACCCTGCACCCTGCACAACCCGAACTACGACTTCAATGACCGCTTGATTCCGATCGGCGGCCAGCTCTGGGTTCGGCTGGCCGAGCGTTTCCTCGCACCGGCTTGAGTGCGTTGCAGGTCGGTCATCGCCCTCGGGTGCCAGTCATTTGATGTCCTGAATTGACCGCTTTTCGTCCAGCACCGGCCTTCTCTTCAGCCTGGCCCAGGGACAACATGGCAACACCCTCCAACCAAGAGAAAGTGCTGCCATGTCTGCTTTTGACACCACCCTGCTGCTGATTGATGTCCAGGCCTCGTTCGAAGCGCGCCCATGCTGGGACGCCAGCGCCCTGCCCGGTTTCCTGGACCGCAGCAATGCGCTGATCCAGGGGTGCGTGGATGCGGGCGTTCCGATCGTGCGGATCTTGCACAGCGACGGGCCGGATGACGCCAGCAACCCCTTTGCGCTCAGCAGCGGCCTGGTGCGCCCCCTGGACGGTCTGGCCGACTTCACACCGGCGCTGACGGTCGTCAAGCGTCGTCACAGCGCCCTGGTGGGCACCGATCTGCGGGTCTGGCTGGTGGAACATGGTGTGCGACGGCTGATCATTGCCGGCATCCGCACCGAGCAGTGCTGCGAAACGACCACGCGCCACGCCAGTGACGAAGGCTGGTCGGTGGACTTCGTGACCGAGGCCACCCTGACTTTCGACATGATCAGCCCGAGCGGAGAGCAGATCAGCGTGCATGACCTCCACACCCGCACGGAGACGGTGCTGTCGGGCCGTTTTGCCACCATCTGCACCGTGGCGCAGGCTTTGAGCCGGGCCGTATCATGAAGAACGCGCCGCTCCAGCCCGTGAGCCTGCTGCTGTTGATGTTCGACGAAGTCGAGTTGCTCGATTTCGCCGGGCCCTATGAGGTGTTCACCACGGCCAACCGCATGCACCGGCGGATGGCCGCAGAGCAGGGTCTGGCCGATCCCGGCCCCTTGTTCAAGCTGCACACCGCCTCACCCACCGGAGGCCCGGTCTGCGCCCGTGCTGGCTTGCAACTGACGCCCGACCATGCCCTGGCCCTCGCGCCGCCGACCGACTGGCTGGTGGTGCCCGGTGGCGTGGTGGATGCACTGCTGACCGACTCGGCGCTGCTGAGCACCCTGGCCCTGCGTGGACAGCACGCGACCTGCGTGGCCTCGGTCTGCACCGGTGCCCTGGTGCTGGCGGCGGCGGGGCTGTTGCGCGCAGCGCCTGCCACCACCCACTGGGAGGACCTGGCCGATCTGGCCACGCGCCATCCTGATCTGCAGGTACTGGACGGCCCGCGATGGGTGGACAACGGTCGGGTCGTCACCTCGGCCGGGATCGCCGCAGGAATCGACATGTGCTTGCACCTGGTGGCACGCCACGCCGGCGCCGCCCTGGCCCAGCGCACGGCAAGGCAGATGGACACACCCTGGCACCCCGAGCCCTGAGCGCTGCCACACTGACCATGCCTCCCGTGAACCGCCCAACGCTCATCCATCTCTGGTTCGTGCTGCTGCCCGACACCTTGCTGCTGGACTTGGCAGGACCGGCGGAGGCCTTCAGGCTGGCCAACGACCGACTGGCCGAACGAGGCCTGCCACCTGCGTTCAAGCTGCACTTCGTCGGGCCCGATGCCGACCTTGCCAGCTCGGTGGGCCTGGGGCTCTCCGGCGTGGCACCCTTGCCGGAGCAACTGCCAGAGCCCAGCTGGGTGATGCTGCTGGGTCGCCCCGGCGCAGCGGGACGGGTGGTGCAGTTGACGCCCGCTTGGCAAGCCACCCGGCTGTGGCTGGCCAAGGTGCTGGCACCGGCGCTGACACTGCCCAGGAGCCCTCAGCGCCTGCTCACCGTCTGCTCAGGCGCGCTGCTGGCGGCCGATGCGGGCTTGCTGGCCGGCCGGCAGGTCACCAGCCACCACGAAATGCTCGACGAGCTGAGCCGATTGGCGCCCGCGGCGCGGGTCTGCGCCAACCGGGTGTTCGTGGCCGATGGGCCGATATGGACCAGCGCCGGAATCACCGCAGGCATCGACCTGGCCCTGCATCTGGTGGCTGAACGGCTGGGCGAAGGACTGGCCTCGGAAGTGGCTCAGGTGATGGTGGTGTTCCATCGCCGCGGCGCCGAGGATCCCGAGCACTCTCCGCTGCTGGCGGGCCGGCGCCATCTGCATCCCGCCGTGCATGCAGTGCAGAACGCCGTCATCGAGTGCCCAGGTGAAGACTGGACGCTGGAGCGGCTGGCGGCCCTGGCCCATGTGACGCCAAGACACCTTACCCGCCTGTTTCAGCTGCATGCGGGCTTGAGCCCGCGGGCCCATGTGGAGCAAGTGCGCATGGCACTGGCGAGCGAGGGCCTGGCCAGCGGCCTGAACCTGCAAGAGGCCGTCCGCCTGGCGGGATTCAGTTCGGAGCGGCAGTGGCGCCGGGCGCGGGCTCGCCAGCAGACGCCGGCAGCAAGCCGCGGAGACTCAGATCCCGAGCCAGTTGATCCGGTGTCGTGAACAGCAAGGCCGGCAGGCCCAGGGCGGTGGCCGCATCGATGTTGGCCGGATGATCATCGATGAACAAGGCATCCGCGGCAGCGATGCCGAACTGCGCCAGCGCCAGATCAAAGATCTTCCGCCCGGGCTTGCCAGTGTGCACCCTTGATGAAAACACGCCGTCCTCGAACCAGGCCATGAAGGCGTGGCTTTGCTCCAGGTGCAAGGCGTAGGGCGCCGGCATGTTCGACAGGAAGAACAAGCGATGTCCTGCGGCCTTGAGTGCCTGCATCAGGGCCACGGTGCCGGCCTGCGGCGCCAGCTCTGCGGGCACTGCTTCCACCACGGCACGAACCTCCGCCGGTGACAGACCGGTGCGGGCGGCGATGCGGGCCACCACCTCGGAGTCGCTGATCAGGCCGCTGTCAAACGCGCCCCAGTCGCCTTCGTAATTCTGGAAAAACGCCGCTTTCCAGTGCTCAGCCAAGGCCAGCGTACTGGCGCGCTCCGGCAAGACCCGCCCCAGCAGATTGACGGGATTCCAGCGGAACACGACCCCGCCGAAGTCGAAGATGACATGCGGCAAGCGGCCGGGCTGCAAGGACGCTGAGCTCATGCGACCAACCCGACTCAAGCCCGCAGACGCGCCAGCAGGCCGGCGGTGGACGCATCCAGACCGCCGGCATCGCCAGTGGCAAAGCGGGGCAGCAACTGATTGCACAAGGCCTTGCCCAGCTCCACGCCCCACTGGTCAAAGCTGTTGATGCCCCAGAGGGCGCCGCTGACGAAAACGCGGTGCTCATACAGGGCGATCAGCGCCCCGAGCGACCGCGGGGTCAGTGCATCCAGCACCAGCGTGGTGCTCGGGCGATTGCCCGGAAAGCTGCGATGCCGGGCCAGCACATCGCGGTCCAGGGTGTCGGATGCCGTGGGTGCTGACTCCTTGCGTGCCTCGTCAGCCGATTTGCCCTGCATCAGCGCCTGGCTTTGCGCCAGACAGTTGGCCAGCAGCTTGATGTGCTGATCGGCCAAACCCTGGCGCAGCGCCTCGGGCAGATCACTCTGCGCGTGGGCGGTCTGCTTGACAGCGATGAACTCGACCGGAATCACGTCGGTGCCTTGATGCAGCATCTGGAAGTACGCATGCTGGCCGTTGGTACCGGGCTCGCCCCAGACCACCGGGCTGGACCCGAACGGCAGCGGCCGTCCGGCCAGGTCCACGCATTTGCCGTTGGACTCCATCTCCAGCTGCTGCAGATAGGCGGGAAAGCGCTTGAGCCCCTGGTGATAGGGCGCCACCGAGCGGCTGCCAAAACCGTGGAAGTTGCGGTACCAGAGATCCAGCAAGCCGAGTTGCACCGGCAGGTTCTGCGTCAGCGGGGCATCAGCAAAATGCCGGTCCATGGCATGGGCGCCGGCCAGAAACTCACGAAACGAATCAGCACCAATCGCGATGGCCAATGACAGCCCGATGGCGCTCCACAGCGAGTAGCGGCCGCCCACCCAATCCCAGAACCCGAAGGTCTCGCGGATGCCGAACTGCTGAGCGGCGGCGATGTTGGTGGTCACGCCGACAAAATGCCGGGCCGTGTCGGTGCCACCTTGCGCCAGGAACCAGGCACGGGCTACTTGCGCGTTGGCCATGGTCTCCTGGGTGGTGAAGGTCTTGCTGGCGACGATGAAAAGCGTGGACTCGGGTCGCAGCGGCTGCAGCACGGGCACGATGTCGTGGCCGTCGACATTGGAGACGAAATGCAGGCGCAAGCCCTTCTGGCGGAAGGCCTCGAGCGCCAGCACCGCCATCTGCGGGCCCAGGTCAGAGCCACCGATCCCGATGTTCACCACATCGGTGATGCCGCTGCTCGCGGTGTCGCGCACGGTTTCGGCATAGGCCAGCATGCGGTCGAGCACCTCATGCACCAGGTCGCTGAATGGCCCGGCGCCGCGAGGCGCACGCAGGGCGGTGTGCAACACGGCCCGACCTTCGGTGGTGTTGATGGGCTCGCCGGCCATCATGGCGTCGCGCCGCGCCGGCAGATCGCAGGCCACGGCCAGTTCCGTCAGCAAGCGGCGCGTGCTGTCGTCCCAGAGGTTCTTCGACAGATCCGCAAACACCTCGGGGGCCTGCACACTGAAACTGGCAAAGCGGTCGGCTTCGCGCGCAAAGGCGTCCTGCAGGTTCAACTCGCGGCCATGGCCCTCGAAATGACCCTGCAAGGCCGCCCAGGCAATCGTCTCGTCGCAACGCTGGAAAGTCATGACCATCTCCCGTGCACGGACCTCAAGCGGCCAGAATCAAGCTGTCGAGCTTGGCGGCATCAACGGCGAACGCACGAATGCCTTCCGCCAGCTTCTCGGTGGCCATGGCATCCTCGTTCAGGGCATAGCGGAAGCTGGCCTCGGTGTGGCTGACGGCGGCCAGATCCAGGGCTTGCGCTGCCGCGGCACTGAGTGCGGGCTGCACGGTGCCTTCCTGAGCTTGCAACTGGGCCAGCAACTCGGGGCTGATGGTCAGCAGATCGCAGCCGGCCAGGGCATTGATCTGGCCGATGTTGCGGAAGCTGGCGCCCATCACCTCGGTGGCGATGCCGAACTTCTTGTAGTGGTTGTAGATCTGCGTCACGGACTGCACGCCAGGATCATTGGCTCCCGAGCGCGCAACCTCGTCCCACTGCGCACCGGCCTGCTTCTTGTACCAGTCATAGATCCGGCCGACGAAGGGGCTGATCAACTGCACGCCCGCCTCGCCACAGGCCACCGCCTGGCAGAAGCTGAAGAGCAGCGTCAGATTGCAGTGGATGCCTTCCGTCTCCAGCTGACGGGCCGCCTGGATGCCTTCCCAGGTGGCAGCGATCTTGATCAGGATGCGATCGCGAGGAATGCCGGCAGCCTCGTAGAGCGCGATCAGGCGATGGGCACGCGCCAAGGTGGCGGGCGTGTCAAATGACAGACGGGCATCGACTTCGGTCGACACGCGGCCAGGCACCACTTTCAGGATCTCCAGCCCGAAGCGCACCAGCACCTGATCGACGATCTCGTCGATGGGCTTGCCACGGTACTGGGCCACGGTATCGGCCAGCAGCGGCGCATAGTCCGCCTGCTGCACCGCCTTGAGGATCAGCGAGGGATTGGTGGTGGCATCGCGCGGCGCATACTGCGCCATCTGCTTGAAATTGCCGGTGTCGGCAACGACGATGGTGTGGGCCTTGAGTTGGTCGAGCTGGTTCATTCGTTCGAGCGGGGCCGCAAGTGGTGGCCGCGCCGCCCGACATTAGAACCGACGGGCGATCGGGCCGAGGTACGGCGTGGTTACCAGCATCGCCACCCCGGTAGCAGCACGGTTGACCCCGAGAAGAAACTCATGCATCATTGATCGTGTAATTAAATTACATATCGACAGCATGTCATTCGAACTCGTGTTATTTGGCGGCACCGGCGATCTGACCTGGCGCAAACTCATGCCGGCGCTCTTCCAGGCGTTCCGCCACGGCAAGCTGCCACCCGGTGGCCGCATCCTGGCGGTGGCGCGCGACGAGCGCAGCGACGAAGACTACCGGAACTTCATCAAGGATCGCTTCGGTGAAGTCGAGAGCTCCAAGCGCCCGACCGACGAAGAGTTCGAGCGCTTTGCGGCACTGCTGCACTACCGCCGCATGGACCTGTCGCAGCCGGCTGACTACGCCGGCCTCAAGGCCTGGCTGGACGCCCGGGGTGCGGAAACCACGGTGCTCTATCTCGCCACGAGCCCGCACCTGTTTCCGGTGATCTGTGAGCAGCTGGGCTCGGCCGGACTGAACGGCCCGAAGGTGCGCGTGGTGCTGGAGAAGCCGCTGGGCCATGACCTGGCCAGCGCCTTGGAAATCAATCGCGTGGTGAGCTCGGTGTTCACCGAGCGACAAGCCTTCCGCATCGATCACTATCTGGGCAAGCCTTCGGTGCAGAACTTGATGGCGCTGCGCTTTGCCAACACCTTGTTCGAACCGCTGTGGCGGCGCGAATGCATCGCCAACATCCAGATCACCCTGGCCGAGAGCCTGGGGGTGGGCACTCGCGGTGACTTCTACGACCGCACCGGCGCCTTGCGCGACATGGTGCAGAACCATGCGCTGCAGTTGCTGACGATGATCGCGATGGAACCGCCATCAAGCAGCGACGCCGATGCCATCCGGGACGAGAAGCTCAAGGTCTTGAAGTCGCTCAAGCCGTTCACGGCCGAGAGCGTGCACCGCGACGTGCTGCGAGGCCAGTACCGTGCCGGCAGCGTGGATGGCAAGTCGGTGCCCGGCTACCTCGAGGAGGTGAAAGTGCCTGCCAACAGCAGCTGCGAGACCTTCGTGGCACTGCGCACCGAGGTGCAGAACTGGCGCTGGGCGGGCGTGCCCTTCTACCTGCGCACGGGCAAGCGCCTGGCCGCGCGGGACGCGCAGATCGTCATCAACTTCAGGCAGGTTCCGCACCCGATCTTCAGCGGCTCGGGCCAGGCCAACAAGCTGGTGATCAAGCTGCAGCCAGAGGATGGCCTGGAGTTGCACCTGCTGGCCGCCAAGGGCTCGGGCCCTTCCGATGCGCTGTCGCCTGTCAAGCTGGACCTCGACTTCGACCGGGCATTTTCCAGCGAACGCGTGGGTGCCTACGAGCGGCTCTTGCTGGACGCCATTGCCGGGCGACTGAACCTGTTCGTGCGCAGCGACGAGCAGGAGCAGGCCTGGCGCTGGGTCGAGCCGATCCTGGACACCTGGTCGCGTGACCCCAGCGGGCTCAAGACCTATGCTGCTGGCAGCTGGGGCCCACCGGCCTCCAGCGCCATGGTGGCGCGCGACGGTTTCGCCTGGGCAGAAGAACAATGATCGGGGTGGCCGACTTCGGCCACCCACCTCAGGAGACATCCATGCTGGACCGAATCCGGGCCTCGATACCCGCCTTGCCGCCGGCAGAACAACGCGTCGCCAAGCTGGTGCTGCAAGACGCACGCAGCTTTGCCTCAATGCCTGTGAGCGAGCTTGCCGAACGCGCGCACGTCAGCAAGCCCACGGTGGTGCGGTTCTGCCGCAGCGTGGGCTATGACGGCCTGGCCGACTTCAAGCTCAAGCTGGCCGGAACGGTGAACGAGGGCGTGCCCTTCGTTCACCGCGCGGTTGATGAGGACGACAAACCGGGCGACATCATCGTCAAGGTCATCGACAACGCCGTGGCGGCCCTGCTGAAGTACCGCAATGACGCGGCGACACATGCCTTTGAACGAGCGATGGTGGCGCTGGTGAACACGGCGCAGGCCAATCGCCGGGTCGAGTTCTATGGCGTCGGCAACTCAGGCATCGTGGCGCAGGACGCACAGCACAAGTTCTTCCGACTGGGCGTGAATGCGGTCGCCCTGAGCGACGGCCATGTGCAGATCATGAGCGCCACCATGCTCAAGGAAGACGATTGCGCGGTCATCATCAGCAATTCCGGCCGCAGCCGGGACCTGATGGATGTGGCCGAGATTGCTGCACGCAAGGGCGCCACCTTGCTGATCATCACGGCCAGCGGATCTCCCCTCGCCCAACTGGCGCAGAACCAGAACCATGTGCTGCTGGCCGCCGATCACCCCGAAGATCACGACCGATACAGCCCCATGGTGTCGCGGATGATCCACCTGATGATCATCGACATCCTGACCACGGGTGTGGCCTTGCGGCTGGGCCAGGCCATGCGGCCGGCCTTGCAGGAAATCAAGCGCAACCTGCGCCTGCGCCGGCATGTGCAACCTGACTGAACCAGCCCGAGGCCAAGCTGCTCGGGCAGCCTGATCGCCTCAGGCGGTCTGCAGTTCGAGCAGATCCTGCACGCCGTAGAGCTTGGCCAGCTGCACCAGCCTGGCCGGTGCATGCTGCACCGAAAACGATCGCTGCAGGGCACTGGCCCGACGTCGGCAAGCCAGCAGCACGGACAGGGTGGCCGTGTCGATGTGGGTCAAGGTGCTCGCGTCGAGCTGAACCTGGGGGCCAGGCTCGGCCGATATCGCCGGCAGCAGCACCTTCAGTGCCGCCGAGGCTTCATTCAAGGTCATCTGGGAAGGCAGGGCCAGCATGTCCATCAGCCCTTGGCGGCCGCCGCCTTGTTCTTGTCGGCCAGCTTGGTGATCAGACCGTCCAGGCCCACCGCGCCGATCTCTTGCGCAAAGCTGTTGCGGTACTGCTCAACCAACCAGACGCCGAGCACGTTCACGTCGTAGATCTTCCAGCCGGTCGCGCCCTTTTCCAGACGATAGTCCAGCTGGATCGGTTCACCCTTGCCCTTGATCTCGGTCTTGACCACGACTTCGGTATCGTCTGCACCGCCGCGGAACGGCTTGAGCTGCACCGTCTGGTCCTTGACCTGGGTGAGCGCACCTGCGTAGGTGCGCACCAACAGGATCTTGAACTCGTCCTGCAAGCGCTTTTGCTGCTCAGGCGTGGCGGTGCGCCAATGGCGACCAACGGCCGATGCGGTCATGCGCTGGAAATTCACATTGGGCATGACCTTGGTGTCGACCAAGGTAACGATCCGGCCGACGTCGCCAGCCTGGATGGCCTTGTCCGCCTTGACCGTGTCGATCACTTCGGTGGACAGCTGCCGGATCAGCGCTTCGGGGCCGGTCGTCTGAGCCTGGGCAGGCGCGGCCAGCGCCATGGTCAGGGCCAAGAGGCTGCCTGCGCGTTGAATCAGGGAAGAAAACATCGTTGATAGTCCTGTCATGTGCGAACCCGCTGGCTCGCTTGAAGTAGACAACGCACGGACACCGAAAGGCGTCGACAGCATTGAATCCAAGCCCTGCATGCAAGGCGAAAAACACGCTCACTCAGGTGGGTTGCCGTCAAACACCAGATTCTGTCTCCGCGAGAGATAGGCATCGCGCAGGAAGCTGTACTTGTCGAGCGCAATCTCATCGAGCAATTGCGACGCGCTGAGCAAACCAGCCCTGGCCGCCACGACCTGGACCGAAGTGATCAGCATCCCGCCCGAAAAAGTCTCGGCTGCGTAGCTGGGACCAAACATCAGATTGAGTGGCGCCGCAGCAGCATCCCGCGCAGATGATGGCCCGATGATCGGCAACACCACATACGGGCCTGCCGGGACCCCCCAGCGACCCAGGGTCTGTCCGAAATCCTCGGACTCGCGCTCCAGGCCCATTTCAGTGGCAGGGTCCCAGATTCCGGCCAGACCGAGCAGCGTGTTGCTGGCCACGCGCAGCGTCATGCGGGCTGAGCCAGCAATCTTGCCCTGCAACAGATGGTTGACGATCGACCAGACATCGCCGAGGTTGCCCAGCACGTTGTCGACGCCCGTGCGAACCGGCGAGGGCAACACGCGCTTGTAGGCGCTGGCCACAGGCTCCAGCACTTTTGCATCCAGCGCTTCGTTGAACTTGAAGACCTTGCGATTGAGCTTCTCGTAGGGATCGATCGCGTTGCGACTGAGCGCTTCCGCCCGAGTCGCCGCGTCATCTTCGGCCTCCAGTTGCTCTGCGCTGGAGGGCTCCTGGCTCGCAAGCGGCTCCTGGGACTGCGCAGCTGCCGAGGCCGACAGCAGCCACAGCGTGGCCCCCATCAGCACGGCCAGTTGTCGCATACCTTGTTTCACTTAGTGGCTCCACCTTCGCTGCCGGCATCGGCAGCCTTGTTGAACAGAAACTGCCCGATGAGGTTCTCAAGCACCACCGCCGATTGGGTCTGCGTGATCAACTCGCCACCGACAAAGTTCTTTTCGTCAGCGCCAGGCTCGATGCCAATGTACTGGTCACCCAGCAGGCCTGCCGTGAGAATCTTGGCCGAAGAATCCTTCGGAAAGACGACGCTCTTGTTCACTTCCAGCGTCACCAGGCCTTGGTAGGTCACCGGATCCAGGGCGATGGACGTGACGCGGCCGATCTTGACGCCAGCCGAGCGCACGGCCGCCCGGGCCTTGAGGCCGCCAATGTTGTCGAAACGCGCCTGCAGCGTGTAGGTGTCGCCGCTGACGAAGCTGGCCAGATTGGCCGCCTTGAGGGCCAGAAACACGGCCCCTGCGGCGCCCAGCACCACGAACAGGCCCACCAGGATTTCAATTCGCTTTTTACTCATCGTTTTCTTTCGCATCCACGCTTCAAGGCGTGGAGAACATCAAAGCTGTCAGCAGGAAGTCGGTGGCCAACACACCCAGTGAGGCCACGACCACCGTGCGGGTCGTCGCGTGGGCAACACCTTCAGGGGTGGCCTGCGTCTCGTGGCCTTGGTACAGCGCCACGAAGGTGCAGATCACGCCGAACACGAAGGACTTGACGACGCCATTGCCGACGTCGCGCCAGATGTCCACACCCGATTGCATCACCGACCAGAAGTTGCCCGCATCCACACCAATGAGCAGCACCGCCACCACATAGGCACCCAGGATGCCGACCGCCGAGAACAGGATGGCCAGCAGCGGCATGGAGACGACTCCGCCGATGAAGCGCGGCGCCAGCACCCGTGAACGCGGATCGATGGCCATCAGCTCCATGGCGGCCAACTGCTCACCGGCCTTCATCAAGCCGATCTCGGCCGTCAGGGAAGTGCCAGCCCGACCCGCGAACAACAGCGCGGTGACCACCGGCCCCAGCTCCCGGACCAGCGACAGATTGACGATCAATCCGAGCGACTCGGCCGCACCGTAGGTGACCAGCGCGTAGTACATCTGCAAGGCCAGCACGAAACCGACGGCGAGGCCGGATGCCAGGATGATGACCAGCGAGCGGTTGCCGATGGCATGAATCTGGGCCACCACCAGGCCGAAACGGCGCAAGGCGGCTGGGCTGAAGCGCAGCAGGTCGACGAAGAAGAAGGCAGCATGCCCCAGCGTTTGCAGCCAGCGCAACGTGGCCGCGCCGATCAGGCTCAGAGCATCGGTCATTCGGGCAACCCCAGATCTTGCGCCAGCGAGACGGCGGGATAGTGGAAGCGCACCGGGCCATCGGGCTCGCCGCGGATGAACTGCCGCACCTCCGGATCGTCGGACTGGCTGAGCTGATCGGGCGTGCCATGGGCGACGACTCGCCCCTGGGACGACATCAGGTAGGCATAGTCGGCAATGGCAAAACACTCCTGCACGTCATGCGACACCATCAGGGAGGTGGCACCCGTCGTGTCGTTGAGGGTGCGGATCAGGTTGGCCGTGACGCCCATCGAGATCGGATCCAGCCCGGCAAAGGGTTCGTCGTACATGATCACTTCTGGATCGAGGGCGATCGCTCTGGCCAACGCAATGCGCCGCGCCATCCCGCCCGAAACCTGGCTGATCCGCAACGCCGCAGCGCCGCGCAGACCCACGGCATTGAGCTTCATCAGAACGATGTCGCGGATCATCTCGTCGCTCAGGTCCGTGTGCTCGCGCAACGGGAAAGCCACGTTCTCGAACACGGTCAGGTCCGTGAACAGCGCCCCGAACTGGAAAAGCATGCCCAGGCGGCGGCGCAGGGCATAGAGCTTGGCCTTGTCGCGCGGGTCGACCACCTCGCCGTCGAACACCACCCGCCCTCGCGTGGCCGGGTAGACGCCACCGATCAAACGCAGTAAGGTGGTCTTTCCGCAGCCCGAACCGCCGAGAATGGCCGTGACTTTCCCGCGCCCGAAACTCAAGGACACGTCGTTGAGTATGGTGCGACTGGCGTCGTATCCGAAGGTCACGCCTTCGATCTCGATCAATGAACTGTCAGACAAATTCAGCGTGGCGCCAAGAGCGCCATGTCAGAGTGGCATGCCGGCAAAGTGCTTGCTTGCGACTCCAAAACGGCGCAGCATCACCCCCGGGCGAACCCCAAGGATACTGGATCCGTGTGAACCCGCATATTTCGGCAAGGTTTCGCATTGGTGCTAGTTGCATTTTCAGGCCTCCCGGCGTGCCCGCAACAGCACCTGGCCGGGTCACGCGCGTGACCCGGCAAGTGAGTGTCTTCAGCGGGGCAGCACACTGACGCCCATCAGAAACTCATCCACGGCTCGCGCCGCCTGGCGACCTTCGCGAATGGCCCACACCACCAGCGACTGACCACGGCGCATGTCGCCTGCAGCAAACACCTTGGCCACATTGGTGCGATAGCCACCGACGAGGTCCGTGCTGGCTTTGGCGTTGCCCCGGGCATCCTTGTCTACGCCAAAGGCTTCGAGCACCGTCGCCACCGGATTGACGAATCCCATCGCCAGCAGGGCCATGTCGGCCTTGAGCACCTGTTCGGAGCCCGCGACCTCCACCAGCTTGCCGCCCTGCATTGCCATGCGAACCGTCTTGACGCCGGTCAGCTTGCCCTTCTCGCCGACGAACTCCTTGGTCGCGATGGCAAACTCACGCTGGCAACCTTCTTCGTGGCTCGACGAGGTCCGCAGCTTGATGGGCCAATAGGGCCAGGTCAACGGGCGATCCTCTTCCTCGGGCGGCATGGGCATCAGCTCGAACTGGATCACGCTGGCGGCCCCATGCCGGTTGCTGGTGCCCACGCAGTCGCTGCCGGTGTCTCCGCCGCCAATGACGACCACATGCTTGCCGTCAGCGCGCAGTTGGCCCTTGAGCTTGTCACCTGCATTCACCTTGTTCTGCTGGGGCAGGAACTCCATGGCGAAATGCACGCCGTCCAGGTCCCGGCCGGGCACGGGCAGGTCACGGCTTTGCTCCGATCCACCGGTCAGCAGCACGGCGTCGAAGTCAGCCTTGAGCTGATCCGGCGTCACCGTCTCCTTGGCCCAGTTGGTGACCTTGGAGCCCGCCGGCATCTCGGCCACCAGCACACTGGTGCGGAAAACCACGCCTTCGGCTTCCATCTGCTTGACACGTCGGTCAATGTGCGACTTCTCCATCTTGAAGTCGGGAATGCCGTAGCGCAGCAAGCCGCCCACACGGTCGTTTTTCTCAAACACCGTGACCTGATGCCCCGCCCGCGCGAGTTGCTGAGCTGCCGCCAGGCCGGCCGGACCCGAACCCACCACGGCGACCGACTTGCCCGACTTGCTGGCGGCCGGCATGGGCAGCACCCAGCCCTCAGACCAACCTCGGTCAATGATCGCGTGCTCGATGGACTTGATGCCCACCGCGTCATCGTTGACGTTCAAGGTGCATGCTGCCTCGCAAGGCGCAGGGCAGATGCGGCCGGTGAACTCGGGGAAGTTGTTAGTGCTGTGCAGCACGGTCAACGCATTCTTCCAGTCGCCCCGGAACACCAGATCGTTGAAGTCCGGAATGATGTTGTTGACCGGGCATCCGTTGTTGCAGAACGGCGTGCCGCAGTCCATGCAGCGCGCACCTTGCCGCTTGGCTTCGTCACTGTTCAGGCCGATGACGAATTCCTTGTAGTTCTTCAGGCGCTTGACTACCGGCTCATAGCCTTCTTCAAGTCGCTCAAATTCCAGAAAGCCTGTGACTTTTCCCATGATGTCGAATCTCGCTGATCGTTGGATAGAAGGGTGATGGCTTACTTGGCAGACACAGCCTTGCTGCCCTTCTTGTCGCTCACCTTGGCCTTGGCCACGGCGTCCGTGGCCTGCTTGCGTGCATGGATCTCGCCCAGCGCACGCTTGTATTCGTGCGGGAAGACCTTGACAAAGCGAGCACGGGAATCGGCCCAGTGATCGAGGATGTCCCGCGCGCGCAGCGAGCCGGTCCACTTGTGATGGTCCTCGATCAGCTTCTTGAGCAGGGCGTCATCGGGCTGATCACGGTGCCAGATGGCCTTGTCCACTTCGGCTTCTTGCGTTTCCCGCGACAGCACCTTGTCCAAAGCCACCTGCGCCGTGTTGCAGCGCGTGGCGAACTGACCGTCCTCGTCGTAGACATAGGCCACGCCGCCGGACATGCCAGCCGCAAAGTTTCGGCCGGTCTTGCCCAGAACCACCACCGTGCCACCGGTCATGTACTCGCAACCGTGGTCACCCGTTCCTTCGACCACTGCCGTGGCGCCGGACATGCGCACACCGAAACGTTCACCTGCCACGCCGCGGAAGAAGGCCTCGCCGCTGGTCGCGCCGATCAGGGCGGTGTTGCCGACGATGATGTTGCGATGCGCCTCACCGCGGAACTCGATGCTCGGGCGGATGGCGACCCGCCCGCCGGACAAGCCCTTGCCGGTGTAGTCATTGGCCTCGCCGATCAGGTAGAGCGTGATGCCAGGCGCCAGGAAGGACGCGAAGCTCTGGCCGCCGGTGCCTTCCAGCTGGATGAACAAGGTGTGATCTGGCAGGCCCTCGGGGCGGTGGCGGATCAGCTCGCCCGACAACATGGCACCCACCGAGCGGTTGACGTTGCGGGCATCCTCCATGAACTGGACCTTCTCGCCCCGCTCGATGGCGGCCCGGCTCTTCTCGATCAGGCGCTTGTCCAGTGCCTTGTCGAGGCCGTGATCCTGCACATCGGTGTGCAGGCGCGGCACGTCGGCACCCACGGCCGGCTGGAAGAAGACCCGGCTGAAGTCCAGACCCTTGGCCTTCCAGTGGGTCACGGCCTTCTTGGTGTCGAGCAGGTCGGCGCGGCCAATCAGGTCGTCGAACTTGCGGATGCCGAGCTGGGCCATGATCTGGCGCGCCTCTTCGGCAATGAAGAAGAAGAAGTTGACGACATGCTCAGGTTTGCCGGAGAACTTCTTGCGCAGCACCGGGTCTTGCGTGGCCACACCCACCGGGCAGGTGTTCAGGTGGCACTTGCGCATCATGATGCAGCCTTCGACCACCAGCGGCGCGGTGGCAAAGCCGAACTCATCGGCGCCCAGCAAGGCGCCGATGACCACGTCGCGGCCGGTCTTCATCTGGCCGTCAGCCTGCACCCGCACCCGACCGCGCAGGCGGTTGAGCACCAGGGTCTGCTGCGTCTCGGCCAGACCCAGCTCCCAAGGCGTGCCAGCGTGCTTGATCGATGACCAGGGCGAGGCGCCCGTGCCACCGTCGTGGCCGGCGATGACGATGTGATCGGCCTTGCACTTGGTCACGCCAGCCGCGATGGTGCCGACGCCGACCTCGGACACCAGCTTGACGCTGATGCTGGCCGCCGGATTGACGTTCTTCAGGTCGTGGATCAGCTGGGCCAGATCCTCGATCGAGTAGATGTCGTGGTGCGGCGGCGGGCTGATCAGGCCCACGCCGGGCACGGAGTGGCGCAGACGACCGATGTATTCGGACACCTTGCCACCGGGCAGCTGGCCGCCTTCGCCCGGCTTGGCGCCTTGGGCCATCTTGATCTGGATCTGATCGGCAGACACCAGGTACTCGGTGGTGACACCAAAGCGGCCCGAGGCCACCTGCTTGATGCGCGAGCGCAGGCTGTCACCGTCCTTCAGTTCATAGTCGGACTCGATGACATCGGTGCCCACCACGTCAGACACCTTGGTTCCCTGGGTGATGGGAATGCCCTTGAGCTCGTTGCGATAGCGCGCCGGGTCTTCACCGCCCTCACCCGTGTTGCTCTTGCCGCCGATGCGGTTCATGGCAATGGCCAAAGTGGAATGGGCCTCGGTCGAGATCGAGCCCAGCGACATGGCGCCGGTGGCAAATCGCTTGACGATCTCTGCCGCCGACTCGACTTCGTCCAGGGGAATCGCCTTGCTGGGGTCGAGCTTGAACTCGAACAATCCGCGCAAGGTCAGGTGGCGCCGGTTCTGATCATTGATCAGCTGGGCGTATTCCTTGTAGGTGTCGAACTTGCCCGAGCGGGTGCTGTGCTGCAGCTTGGCAATGGCATCCGGCGTCCACATGTGCTCCTCACCGCGGGCACGCCAGGCGTACTCGCCGCCGGTCTCCAGCATGGTTTCCAGCAGCGGGTCGTCACCAAAGGCGGCGCGGTGATTGCGCAAAGCCTCTTCGGCCACTTCGAACACGCCGATGCCCTCGACCTGGGTCGCGGTGCCACGGAAATACTGCCCCACCAGATCGCGGTTCAGACCGATGGCCTCGAACAGCTGTGAGCCGCAATAGGACATGTAGGTCGACACGCCCATCTTGGACATGATCTTGGACAGACCCTTGCCGATGGCCTTGACGTAGTTGTAGACGGCCTTGTCAAAGGACAGGTCGGCCGGCAACTCGGCATGCAGCGAGGCCAGGGTCTCGAGCGCCAGGTACGGGTGGACCGCCTCGGCGCCGTAACCAGCCAGCACGGCAAAGTGATGCACCTCGCGCGCCGAAGCGGTCTCGACGACCAGACCGGCCGTCGTGCGCAGACCCGCCCGCACCAGATGGTGGTGGATGGCCGAGAGCGCCAGCAAGGCCGGGATGGCCACATTGGCGCGGTCCATCCGGCGGTCGGTGATGATCAGGATGTTGTGGCCGCCCTTGAGCGCATCCACAGCCTCGGCGCAGAGCGAGGCCAGCTTGGCCTCAACCCCAGCCTTGCCCCAGGCCAGCGGGTAGGTGATGTTCAGCTCATAGGGCTTGAACTTGCCACCGGTGTGCGCCTCGATGTTGCGCAGGCGGGCCATGCCCTTGAAATCGAGTACGGGCTGCGCCACTTCCAGCCGCATCGGCGGGTTGACGGCGTTGATGTCCAGCAGGTTGGGCTTGGGGCCGATGAAGCTGTTGAGCGACATCACGATGGCCTCGCGGATCGGGTCGATCGGCGGGTTGGTGACCTGGGCGAACAACTGCTTGAAGTAGTTGTAGAGCGGCTTGTTCTTGTCAGACAGCACGGCCAGCGGGCTGTCGTTGCCCATGGAGCCGATGCCCTCTTCGCCGTTGATGGCCATCGGCGCCATCAGGAACTTGATGTCTTCCTGGGTGTAGCCGAAGGCTTGTTGACGGTCGAGCAGGCTCTCGGCAAAGCTGGCCGGGCCGGCTTCGGCCGCGGCGATCTCGTCAAGGCGCACGCGCACGTTGTCAATCCACTGGCGGTAAGGCCGAGCGCTGGCGAACTGGTTCTTCAGTTCTTCGTCGTCCACGATGCGACCCTGCTCCAGGTCGATCAGGAACATCTTGCCGGGCTGCAGGCGCCACTTCTTGACGATCTTGTTCTCGGGGATGGGAAGGACGCCGGACTCGGAGGCCATGACCACCAGGTCGTCATCGGTGACGATGTAGCGAGCCGGACGAAGGCCGTTGCGGTCCAGCGTGGCGCCGATCTGCTTGCCGTCGGTGAAGACCATGGCGGCCGGACCGTCCCAGGGCTCGATCATGGCGGCGTGGTACTCGTAGAACGCGCGGCGACGCGCGTCCATCATCTCGTGCTGCTCCCAGGCCTCCGGAATCATCATCATGGCGGCATGGGCCAGCGGATAGCCGCTCATGGTGAGCAGCTCGAGCGCGTTGTCAAAGGTGGCCGTGTCGCTC
>CALRVU010000007.1:0-19102 GCA_943371685.1 Bordetella parapertussis
GGGCTGGCGCCATTGCACTTTGCCCGTCTTCGGGTGGGTGAAGGTCACGGTCTCGTCGTCAAGAGCCACGCCGAAGAATGGCGCCCGACCCGGCCAGTTGTGCGACGGGTTGCGAAAGGTGCCGCGGAGCGCACCATCGGCCTCGCGGGTGACCATCAGATAGAGCGGGAAGCCCGCATCGATGGGCGCGACGACGCCGCGCCAAGCTTGCGGGCCGGCGGCGCGCAGCAGCACGGGCACCGCGAACGACGCCCCCAGGCCGGCCGGTTGAATCCAGTAGGCCTCCGGGACCGCGCCGGTAGTCCACAGGCGCAGCGTGCCATGCCCGCCCGGCAGCGCAATGCGGGCACTGTCGCCCTGCTGCGCTGCGCTGGCTTCGAAGCCGCCGACGCGCATCGTCCAGCGGCCTTCCTGACGCTCAAGCCACAAGCCGCCGCGCACCTGCGGGCCCAACATCGGCTCGGCGCCCCAGAGCCCCAGCAGCTCATCGCCTGCTGTCGCACCCGCGGCCTGAGCGCCGAGGCCCGGCCCGGTCAACATCGCACCGCACAAGGCTGCGCGCGCCAATCTGCAAAATTCCATGGGATGGGTCCGCTCTCTGCTGTAATGGATTCGGCTGCGAGTCTGCCGCCGCCCATCGGCGCCGTCTTGCAATCCCGCAACATTTCCGCAGGCCGCTGCGCTGACGGGCCACCATCGCTGAATGTTCGACTCGACTCCAACCCGCAGGCATCCCAACCTGCCGTTCGGCGGCTTCTACGGCAGGCTCGATCGCCGACGCCATGCGCCGGGCATGGACATCGCCCTGCTGGACGTCGATCCACACCGCGTGGTGGAGCGGCACTCGCACGACGAAGCGCATTTCGTGTTCGTGCTGGACGGGCTCTATGCGTCCAAGGCGGCTGGCGCGCCCGCCCTCAGCGCAGGCCGGGCCTTGATCTTCAATCCGGCCGGCACCACCCACCGCGACCGATTCGAGGCCCGCGAGCGGGTCATGGGCGGGCAGTTCCTGACCATCTCGGTGGCATCAGACCTGGTGCAAGCCGCCCAGCAGGAAGCGGGCGTAGCGCCGCAGGCCATCGCACTGAAGGCGCCTGGCGCGCTGGCCTT
Organism: Bordetella parapertussis; assembly: GCA_943371685.1. Classification (GTDB taxonomy): domain Bacteria; phylum Pseudomonadota; class Gammaproteobacteria; order Burkholderiales; family Burkholderiaceae_C; genus Ideonella; species Ideonella parapertussis_A. The sequence continues at coordinate 1,111 of CALRVU010000007.1, forward strand.
GGCCGAGCGCCTGACCACGGAGCTGGGCCACGAAGGCGTCGATGCCGCACTGACCCACGAGTCCTTGGTGCTGGCATTGCTGGCCGAAGTGGCCACACAGCGGGCCCGCGAGTGGCGCGATGCGCCGGCCTGGCTGACGATCGCCCGCGAGCGGCTGGACGACGCGCTGGGCGAGGAGATCCGCATGGCCGAGATCGCCAGCGTGGCCGGCGTGCACCCGGTGCATCTGGCCCGAGTGTTCAGGCAATTTGTGGGCATGACCCCGGCCGACTACCTGCGTCAGCGCCGGCTGGCCTGCGCACGCACCCTGCTGCGCGAAACCCGCCGCCCGATCGCCGAGATCGCCCTGGCCTGCGGCTTCGTCGACCAGAGCCACTTCACCACCGCCTTCCGCCGCGCCTGCCGGCAGACGCCTGGGGCGTTCAGGTCAGGCTCAAGTCGTACTCCACCGTCAGCGGCGCATGGTCGCTGAACCAGCTGTCCTTGTAGACGCTGGCCTTGCGGGCGGTGGCGGCCAGGGCGGGGGTGGCCAGTTGGTAGTCGATCCGCCAACCCACGTTCTTGGCGCGGGCCTGGCCGCGGTTGCTCCACCATGTGTAGCACTCGTCGGTGGTGTCAGGGTGCAGGCGGCGGTAGACGTCGACCAGGCCGATGCCGGCGGCGGGGTCGAGGAGCCGGGTCATCCAGGCGCGCTCGTCGGGCAGGAAGCCCGAGTTCTTCAGGTTGCCCTTCCAGTTCTTCAAGTCTTTTTCCTGGTGGGCGATGTTGACGTCGCCGACCAGGATGAACTCGCGCTCGGCGCGCAGGGCTTGGAGGTGCGGCCAGATGTCGGCCAGGAAGCGGTACTTGGCCTGCTGCCGCTCATCGCCCGACGAGCCGCTGGGAAAGTAGCAGCTGATCAGGCTGAGCTTGCGGGACGGCGTGTCAAAACGCAGCTCGACATAGCGGCCTTCGTCGTCGAACTCGGGCACGCCCAGGCCGGTGATCACCGCGCTGGGCGCATGGCGGGTGTAGAGCCCCACGCCCGAGTAGCCCTTCTTCTGGGCGCAGTGGAAGTGCCCTTCCATGCCGGCCATGGTCTCGAACTTGCCGGCCATGTCGGGCGCCTGGGCCTTGATTTCCTGCACCCCCATACAATCAGCTGAGAGGTTTTCAGCCCACTCCACGACCCCTTTGCTCGCCGCAGAACGGATACCGTTGAGGTTGAGCGAGACCAGCTTGAATCCCATATCTTTCTTCTCCATGACGAACATGCCCCACACCGATCTGCTGGCTCAGGACTTCGTGAAGTTTTCGGTCGAGGCGGGGGTGCTGCGCTTCGGCGATTTCACGACCAAGGCAGGTCGGCAGTCACCCTATTTCTTCAACACCGGCCTGTTCGACGATGGCGCCAAGCTGATGAAGCTGGGCGAATTCTATGCACGCCGGCTGCTGGCCTCGGGTCTGCAGTTCGACATGCTGTTCGGCCCGGCCTACAAGGGCATCACCCTGGCCGCGGCGGTGGCCATCGGCCTGGCCAAGGAGGGCAAGAGCGTGCCCTATGCCTACAACCGCAAGGAGGCCAAGGACCACGGCGAGGGCGGCACGCTGGTTGGCGCCAAGGTGCAGGGCCGGGTGCTGATCATCGATGACGTGATCACCGACGGTGCCTCCAAGCGCGAGGCCGCCGACATGATCCGCGCCGCCGGCGCCACGCCCGTAGGCGTGGCCATCACCATGGACCGCCAGGAGCGGGCGTCGGACGACCCGGCCAACCCGCGCTCGGGCGTGCAGTATGTGGAGCAGGAGCTGGGCCTGCGCGTGCTGTCCATCGCCACCCTGGCCGACCTGATGCAGTTTCTGGCCACCACCGGCGACAGCACGCTGGCGTCCAACACCGAACGCGTGGCCGCCTACCGGCAGCGCTACGGCATCTGACGCCACGACACCCCATGCGGCGCGCGGCCTGTCTGTTGCTGATCTCGGTCTGGGCTGGTGGGCCGGCGCCTGCCGAGGCGGCTGACGCCCGCATCTACAGCTGCGTGGACGCACAGGGCCGCCGGCTCAGCTCGGACCGGCCCATCCCCGAATGCCTGTCCCAGGAACAGCGCTTGATCGGCCGGGACGGAACACCGCGGGGCGTGGTGGCGCCGATCGGCTCGCGCGAGGAACAGGAACGCCTGGAGATTCAGCGCAAGCAGCAGTCCCAGGCCAAGGCCGTGTTGAACGAGACCGCCCGCCGCGACCGCATCCTGCTGACCCGCTATCCCGACGCGGCTGCCCATGAGGTGGCCCGGCAGCGCGAGCTGGCGCCCGTGCGCAAGCGCATTGAAGCCGCGGAACAGCGCCTGCAAGTGCTCGAAGCCGAGGCCAAGACCCTGGCCACCGAGCAGAAGAACCTGGCCGGCAAGCCGATGTCGGAAGACCTGCGTTCGCGCATCAGCGTCAACGAAGGGGCGACCGAGGCCCAGCGCAACATCGCTCTGAGCCAGGCGGCCGAGCAAGACCGGCTGAACCAGCAGTTCAATGACGAGCGGGTGCGCTTGCGCCTGCTTTGGCGCGGTATGGCGCCGGGCACCTCTGCCGCGTCCGCGGCAGCAGCGCCACCCCCGCCAAGCCCGGCAGCGCCGCCGCCCGGCTCAACCCCTTAGCGCTCAATCGCGCGGGCTGCCGATCAGATCTTGCGCTTGAGGATCTCGCTGGCCTGGGCCGGATTGGCTTTGCCCTTGCTGGCCTTCATGATCTGACCCACGAGCGCGTTGAAGGCCTTGTCCTTGCCGGCGCGGTACTCTTCCACCGACTTGGGATTGGCGGCGATCACCTCGTCGACGATCGCTTCCAGTGCGCCGCTGTCGTTCATCTGCTTGAGGCCCTTGGCCTCGATGACCGCATCGACCTCGGTGGCTTCACCCGTCCACAGCGCCTCGAAGACCTGGCGCGCAGCGTTGTTGCTGATGGTGCCGTCCTGGATGCGGCTGATCAGCGCGCCCAGTGTGGCCGGCTGCACGGGTGCATCGGCGATGTCGGACTCCCCGGCGTTCAGGCGCTTGGCAATCTCGCCCATCACCCAGTTGGCCACCAGCTTGGGCTGGCCACAGACCCCGCGCGCCACTTCGTAGTAGCGGGCAAAGGCCAGGCTCTGGGTCATCATGGTCGCGTCATAGGCCGGCAAGCCGTCCTCGGCGATGAAGCGGGCGGCCATGGCCCGGGGCAGCTCGGGCATCTCGCCGCGCACCCGCTCGATCCACTCCGGCGCGATCACCAGCGGCGGCAGATCGGGGTCGGGGAAATAGCGATAGTCGGCTGAGTCCTCCTTGCTGCGCATGGCGCGGGTCTCACCGGTGTCCGGGTTGAACAGCACCGTGGCCTGGCCGATCTTGCGACCGTCTTCCAGCTCGTCGATCTGCCAGTTCACCTCGTAGTCCACCGCCTGCACCAGGTTGCGGAAGCTGTTGAGGTTCTTGATCTCGCGGCGGGTGCCGTAGGACTCGCCCGGGCGGCGCACTGACACGTTCACATCGCAACGGAAGCTGCCTTCCTGCATGTTGCCGTCGCAGATGCCCAGCCACATCACCAGCGCATGCAGGGTCTTGGCGTACTCGGCCGCTTCAGCGCCCGAGCGCATGTCGGGCTCGGAGACGATCTCCAGCAGCGGCGTGCCAGCGCGGTTCAGGTCGATGCCCGACTGGCCGTGGAAGTCTTCATGCAGGCTCTTGCCGGCGTCTTCCTCCAGATGGGCACGGGTCAGTTGCACCGTCTTCTTCACATCGCCCAGATAGAACTCGACCTGGCCACCCTGGACCACCGGGATCTCGAACTGGCTGATCTGGTAGCCCTTGGGCAGGTCAGGGTAGAAGTAGTTCTTGCGCGCGAAGATCGACAGCGGCGCCACCTTGGCACCCACCGCCAGACCAAAACGGATGGCCCGCTCGACCGCACCGCGGTTGAGCACCGGCAGGGTGCCGGGCAGGGCCAGGTCCACGGCCGAGGCCTGGGTGTTGGGTTCGGCGCCAAAGGCGGTCGACGAGCCGCTGAAGATCTTGGACTGGGTCGACAGCTGGACGTGGTTTTCCAGGCCGATCACGACCTCGTAGCCACGGATGAGGGGAGATGTGCTCATGGGGGTTCTCACGGGTGGCGTCAGCCGCTCAGGTAGGGGCCGGAGCCCGGCAGGGCCCAGGTCAGCCCACGGGCGGCCAGCGACGGAAAGACGGTGTAGTGGTCCTCGTCCGCCACCACTCGGCTGGCGATGGACAGGGAGGGATAACGGCGGCCGGCCAACTGGCGCTCGAAGCGCTTCATGTCGCCGATCAGGTCGCCATCCTTGTAGTGGCGCGGGGTCTTGCCCGGCGTCTCGAAGCCGCCGGCGTACATCATGACCCGGGCCGGCAGGTCCTTGCGGCGCTCTGCTGCGGCGCGCTCCAGTTCAAAGGCGCTGCGCTGGTCAAACCACAGGCTGGGGCTGCCCAGGATGTAGTGGCTGAACAGATCGGGCTGGCTCAGCAGCACCTGCAGTCCGAGCAGAGAACCGTAGGAATGGCCGATGAACACCTGGCGCTTGGCATCGGCGCGGTAGTTCTGCGCGATGGCCGGCAGCACCTGATCGGCCAGGAAGCGCTGGTGAGCGGCCGCCTCGCCATAGCGGGGTGAGCCGTACTCGTGCGAGGTGGCCGGGCGGCTGCGCGGGTCGGTGGGCGTGTAGTCGCGGGCGCGGGCATCGACATGGCTCATGCCCTGCTCAGGCGCCAGGCCGACCAAGATGAAATCCTCGATGTTCTGGCCGCGCCGGCCCACCAGATTGCGCACCGTGCGCAGGTACGGAAAGCTCCAGGGCGCATCGGGCGCCAGCACCACCGGATAGCGCCGCTGCGCTGAGCCGGGCTCGGCATAGGAGCGAGGCAGGTCGACCCAGACCGGATAGACCCGGCCGCTGCCTTGCGCGGTGAGCAGGTGGACGCTGCTGTTCTCCAGCGTCAGCGGTGTGCCGGGGCCCCAGCCGGCTGGCGCGCCGGCCGCTTTGGCACTGCCCGCATCGGCCGCCCAGGCGCCGCCCAGTGGCAGCGCCGAAGCCGCCCCGAGTGCGGCGCCCAGCAGGCCTCGTCGCTTCATGGCGCCGGGGCGCGGGTATGCCAGTCGGTGGCCTGCTGGAAGGCATGGGCCGCATGCAGCAGCTGGCCTTCGGCAAAGTAGTTGCCGATCAACTGCAGGCCGATGGGCATGCCGCCTTCGCCCAGGCCCGCCGGCACGCTCATGCCGGGCAAGCCGGCCAGGCTGGCGGGCAGGGTGAAGATGTCGGCCAGGTAGGCCTGCAGCGGATCGCCGCCCTGCGCACCAATGGCCCAGGCGACCGTGGGCGCCACCGGACCGGCGATCACGTCGCAGTCGCGGAAGCAGGCCTGGAAGTCGTCGGCAATCATGCGGCGCAGCTTTTGCGCTTGCAGGTAGTAGGCGTCGTAGTAGCCATGGCTCAGCACATAGGCGCCGATCATGATCCGGCGCTTGACCTCGGCGCCGAAGCCCTCGGCGCGCGACTTCTTGTACATGTCGAGCAGGTCGGTGTACTTCTCCGCCCGGTGGCCATAGCGCACACCGTCAAAGCGGCTCAGGTTCGAGCTGGCCTCGGCCGGGGCGATGATGTAATAGACCGGAATCGACAGCTCGGTGCGGGGCAGGCTCACGTCCACCAGGGTGGCACCGAGCTTCTCGAACTCGGCCAGCGCCGCGCGCACCGCACCATTCACATCGGCCGCCAGAGCCGCCGGGAAGAACTCGCGCGGCAGGCCGATGCGCAGGCCCTTGAGCGGTTGCGCGGCGGTGGCGCCTTCGCGGGCCTGGCGCATCTGGGCGGCGTAGTCTTGCACCGGGCGCTGGGCGCTGGTGGCGTCGCGCTCGTCAAAGCCGCTCATGGCCGACAGCAGCAGGGCGCAGTCCTCGGCGCTGCGGGCCATCGGGCCGGCCTGGTCCAGGCTGGACGCGAAGGCGATCATGCCGTAGCGGCTGCAAACGCCGTAAGTGGGCTTGATGCCGGTGATGCCCGAGAAGCTGGCCGGCTGGCGGATCGAGCCGCCGGTGTCGGTGCCGGTGGCGGCCGGCAGCAGCCGCGCGGCCACGGCCGCGGCCGAGCCGCCCGACGAGCCGCCCGGCACCCGGGTCGTGTCCCAGGGGTTGCGCACCACGCCGAAGGCCGAGTTCTCGTTGGCCGAGCCCATGGCGTATTCGTCGCAGTTGAGCTTGCCCAGGCTGACCATGCCGGCGCCGGTCACGCCGTCGGCGCCCGCGCCCAGCCGGGCCACCACGGTGGCGTCAAACGGGCTGCGGTAGCCGGCCAGCATCTTCGAGCCGGCGGTGGTGGGCATGTCGCGGGTCACGAAGATGTCTTTGTGGGCGATCGGCACACCGGTCAGCGGACCGGCCTGACCGGCCGCGCGGCGGGCATCGGCGGCAGCGGCGGCGGCCAAAGCCAGCTCGGCATCCAGGTGCAGATAGGCCCCCAGATGGGCATGCTCAGCCGCACGGGCGAGCAGATGTCGGGTCAACTCGACGCTGGAAACCGAACCGGTGGCCAGGGCCTGCGCAGCCTGAGCCACGCCCATGTCATGCAGTGGCTGGCTCATTCGATCACCCGTGGCACCAGAAAGAGGCCGTCCTCGACGGCCGGGGCGCTGAGCTGGTTGCGCTCGCGCTCATTGGACTCCGACACGCGATCCTCGCGCAGGCGCAGGGTCACGTCCTGCACGGCCGACAGCGGCGTGTGCAGGGGCTCGACACCGCGCGTGTCAACCGCGCTCATCTGCTCGACGATGCCGAAAAATCCATTGAGCTGGGTGAGCATCGCATCGGCCTCGGCGCTGGAAAGCTCCAAGCGCGCCAGATGGGCAATGCGGCTCACATCCGCTGGGGTGAGTGCCATGGGGTTTGAACCTGAAAACAGAGGTCGGCAGCCAGGCTGGCCGAGCCCAAAAAAGGGGCCGCTCCCCGGTGTCGCGCTGGGGGCATAGGGTATTATCTACGGTTATCCGCCACCCTTCGTGCAGCAACGTTTGGCCACACTCGGTCTCCGAGTCGCCCCCCGAGTTGCACGGCGGCTTGATGTGAGCGCCAGCCCTGATTTGACCGCCGCCGCCCCCCCATTCATCTGCCCCGAGCCCACGCTTTTGGCCCGCGTCCTGTGGACGCCGCCGACTGCGTTGCGGGCTCCGGGCCTCTGCCCAGCCTGACTCCCCACCATGTTTGCCTCCCTGCGCCGCTATGTGTCCACCGATCTCGCGATCGACCTCGGAACCGCCAACACCCTGATCTACGTCCGTGGCAAGGGCATCGTCCTGGACGAACCCTCGGTGGTCTCGATCCGCCATGAAGGCGGCCCGAGCGGCAAGAAGACGATCCAGGCCGTCGGCCACGAAGCCAAGGCCATGCTGGGCAAGGTTCCCGGCAACATCGAAGCCATCCGGCCGATGAAAGACGGCGTGATCGCCGACTTCACCGTCACCGAGCAGATGCTCAAGCAGTTCATCAAGATGGTGCACCCGCGCGGCCTGCTCAAGCCCAGCCCGCGCATCATCATCTGCGTGCCCTGTGGCTCGACCCAGGTCGAGCGCCGCGCCATCCGCGAATCGGCACTGGGCGCAGGCGCCAGCGAGGTGTTCCTGATCGAAGAGCCGATGGCCGCGGCCATCGGTGCCGGCCTGCCGGTGTCCGAGGCCTCGGGCTCGATGGTCGTCGACATCGGCGGCGGCACCACCGAGGTCGGCGTCATCAGCCTGGGCGGCATGGTCTACAAGGGCTCGGTGCGGGTCGGTGGTGACAAGTTCGATGAAGCCATCATCAACTACATCCGCCGCAACTACGGCATGCTGATCGGTGAGCCCACGGCCGAGTCCATCAAGAAGAACATCGGCAGCGCCTTCCCGGGCTCCGAGGTCAAGGAAATGGAAGTCAAGGGTCGCAACCTGAGTGAAGGCGTGCCGCGCAGCTTCACCATCTCGTCCAACGAGATCCTCGAAGCCCTGACCGATCCGCTCAACCAGATCGTCTCGGCCGTCAAGAACGCGCTGGAACAAACCCCGCCCGAACTGGGCGCCGACATTGCCGAACGCGGCATGATGCTGACCGGTGGTGGCGCCCTGCTGCGCGACCTGGACCGCCTGCTGGCCGAGGAAACCGGCCTGCCGGTGCTGGTGGCCGAAGACCCGCTGACCTGTGTGGTGCGCGGTTGCGGCATGGCGCTTGAGCGCATGGAGCGCCTGGGCTCGATCTTCACCTCGGAGTAAGCCCGCCTGTCGGGGCCCGCCAGATCCGCTGGCGCTGGCTCCCTTTGCGGCAAACGCCATGCCACTCGGCACCCTGGACCGCACCCCACCGCCCTTCTTCCGTCAAGGCATCTCGGCCCTGAACAAGCTGGTGCTCTGCACCGCCTTGGCCCTGTTCCTGATGGCCACCGATCACCGCCTGGCGGTCATCAAGCCGCTGCGCGACGGCCTGGCCACCGCCCTGCTGCCGGTGGTCAAGGTGCTGAGCATCCCGGTGCAGTTCTGGGAGGGGGGCAGCGCCTATCTGGGCAGCCTGCAACAGGCTCAGGGTCAACTGGCCGCCCAGGCGTCCCAACTGGCCCGCCAGGCCGAGGCCACGGCCCGCGCCGTGCAACTGGCGCAGGAGAACGCCCAGCTGCGGGCCTTGCTCGAGCTTCGTCCCGCACTCAAGGCCCGTTCGCAGGCCGCCGAAGTGCTCTACGAAGCCCCCGACCCCTATTCGCACAAGTTGTTCATTGACCGGGGTCGCCAGCACGGCATCGTCGACGGCTCGCCAGTGATCAACGAGATGGGCGTGCTGGGCCAGGTCACGCGCACCTACCTGCTCAATGCCGAGGTCACGCTGCTGGTCGACAAGGATGCGGCCATCCCGGTGCTCAATGCCCGCACCCAGCACCGCAGCGCCGCCTTTGGCAGCGGCGAGGACGGCAGCATGGAGCTGCGCTTTGTGGCCGCCAGCGACGATGTGCAGGCCGACGACGTGCTGATGACCAGTGGCGTGGACGGCATCTACCCGGCCGGCCTGGCCGTGGCCCGGGTCACCGCAGTCGACCGGCGCGGCGACGCCGGCTTCGCCCGCATCAGCCTGCGACCGGCAGCCCAGGCCGGTGGCGTGCGCCATGTGCTGGTGCTCGAGCCCATGCAGGTGCAGATGCCCGCCCGGCCCGGCAGCCCGACCGCAGCCGCCAGCGCAGCCGCCCACGGCGGTGCCAGTGCCGCGGCCAAAGGAGCCAAGCCATGATCATGCCGCGCGGCTCTGACCAGCTCCTGCTGCCGGTCAACCCCTTCTTTCTCTGGTTCTCGCTGCTGGCGGCTTTTGCGCTGAACCTGCTGCCGCTGGGCCGCCACGCCTGGATGCCCGACTTCATCGCCCTGGCGCTGGTGTTCTGGAACGTGCACCAGCCGCGCCGGGTCGGCATCTTCGTGGCCTTCGGCTTTGGCCTGCTGATGGATGTCTACGAGGGCGCCCTGCTGGGCCAGCATGCCCTGGCCTACAGCCTGCTGAGCTACCTGGCCATCCTGATCCACCGGCGCGTGCTGTGGTTCGGCTGGTTCGAGCAGATGCTGCATGTGCTGCCGCTGTTCTTCATCGCGCAGTTCGTTTCGACCGTGGTGCGGCTGGTGGCTGGCGACAGCTTTCCGGGCTGGATGCTGGCCGTCGCACCGCTGGCCCAGGGTCTGCTGTGGCCGATCGCCAGCGCCGTGCTGCTGGCCCCCCAGCGGCGCCCGCCCGACCCCGACAAGAACCGGCCGCTATGACCGAGCTGCGCAACGTCGAGCGCGAGCTTGACCGGTTCCGGCTGCGCTCGCTGGCGGCGGCGGCTTTCGTGCTGATCGGCTTCGGCCTGCTGATGGCGCGCATGGTCTATCTGCAAGTGGCGCGGCACGACGAACTCTCCACCCGGGCCGAGGCCAACCGCATTGCCGTGGTGCCCATCGTGCCCAACCGCGGCCGCATCCTGGACCGCAACGGCGTGGTGCTGGCCACCAACTACACCGCCTACACGCTGGAACTGACGCCGTCCAAGACCGGCCCGCTGGAGCCGGTGATCAACGCGCTGTCCGAGATCATCGACATCCAGCCGCGCGACCGGCGGCGCTTCAAGCGCCTGCTCGAGGAGAGCAAGAACTTCGAGTCAGTGCCGATCCGCACCAAGCTGAGCGACGAGGAGGTGGCTCGCTTCATCGCTCAGCGCTTCCGCTTCCCGGGCGTCGAGATCAAGGCCCGCCTGTTCCGCAGCTATCCGCTGGGCGAAACCGGCGCCCACCTGCTGGGCTACATCGGTCGCATCAACCAGGCCGAAAAAAAGCAGATGGAGGACTGGGACGACGAAGTGCTGGCCAACTACCGCGGCACCGAGTACATCGGCAAGCTGGGCCTGGAGCAGAGCTACGAGGCCGAGCTGCACGGCACGACGGGCTATGAAGAGGTCGAGACCTCGGCCGGCGGCCGTGCCGTGCGCCGCCTGAGCAGCCGCCCGCCCACGCCTGGCAATGAGCTGCACCTGTCGATCGACATCCGCCTGCAAGGCCTGGTCGAGCAGCTGTTCGGCGACCGCCGCGGCGCCCTGGTCGCCATCGACCCGCGCAATGGCGAGGTGCTGGCCTTCGTCTCCAAGCCAGCATTCGACCCGAATCTGTTCGTCGACGGCATTGATGCCGACAACTGGCGCGACCTGAACGAGAACGTCGACAAGCCGCTGCTGAACCGGGCCCTGCGCGGCACCTATCCGCCCGGCTCGACCTACAAGCCGCTGATGGCCATGGCGGCCCTCAACTCGGGCAAGCGCGCGGCCAGCACGGTGGTGCAGGACAACCTGACCTACACCTTCGGCGGCCGCACCTTCGGCAGCCCGGAGGCCGACCGGCCCGGCCCCAAGGACATGCGGCTGGCGATCGTGCTGTCGTCCAATGTCTATTTCTACAGCCTGGCCAACGAGATGGGCGTGGACCTGATCCACGAGCAGCTCTTCCCCTTCGGACTGGGCCGGCGAACCGGCATCGATGTGGAAGGCGAGGTCACTGGCGACCTGCCGTCGACCGACTGGAAGCGGCGCAAGTTCAAGCGGCCCGAGCAGCAGAAGTGGTACGCCGGTGAGACCATCTCGCTGGGCATAGGCCAGGGCTACAACAACTTCACCATGCTGCAGATGGCCACGGCCTATTCGACCATCGCCTCGGGCGGCCTGCGCTTCAAGCCGCGCCTGGTCCGCGAGATCGAGGACCTGGTCAAGCGCGAACGCCGGCTGGTGGCCAGCGATGCGCTCGAGCCCCTGCCGCTGCGGCCGCAGGATGTCCAGGTCATCCAGAACGCGATGAACGGCGTGACCCTGGAAGGCACCTCGCGCAATGTGTTTGCCGGCGCGCAGTACCTGAGCGCCGGCAAGACCGGCACGGCCCAGGCGGTGGGCCTCAAGTCCGGCGAGAAGTACAGCGCCGTCAAGGCCGATGAGCACAAGCGCGACCACTCGCTGTATGTCGGCTTTGCGCCGCTGAACCAACCGACGGTGGCACTGGCGGTGATCGTGGAGAACGCGGGCTGGGGCTCTGCCGCCGCCGCCCCCATCGCCCGCCGCTTGTTTGACTACCTGCTGCTGGGCCAGTACCCGAGCGACGAGGACATTGCGCTGGTGCGCGAGGGCAAGGCCGTGGGCGCGCCCATCGGCGCCGCACGCAAGGCCAGTGAGGTGGCGCTTGCCGCCAGCACGCCGCTGACGGTGCCGATGGGCATGGCTGCAGCACCGAATCCAGCAGCCTCAGGAGCCCGGCCATGAGCGTGGTGTTTGAGCGACCCTCGGTCTGGCAACGCCTGAAGCCGGTGTTCAGCGGCTTTGACCTGCCGCTGGTGCTGGGCCTGATGGTGCTGGCGGCCTTTGGTCTGGTGACCATGTACTCGGCCGGCTACGACCACGGCACTCGGTTCATCGACCACAGCCGCAACATGCTGCTGGCCGTGCTGATCCTGTTCACCGTGGCGCAGGTGCCGCCGCAGAAGCTGATGCGGCTGGCCGTGCCGCTCTATGCCTTGGGTGTGGCACTGCTGGTGGCCACCGCGCTGTTCGGCATCACCAAGAAAGGCGCCACGCGCTGGCTGAATGTCGGCGTGGTGATCCAGCCCAGCGAGATCCTGAAGATTGCCATGCCGCTGATGCTGGCCTGGTGGTTTCAGAAGCGCGAAGGCCAGTTGCGCACGCTGGACTTTGCCGTGGCCGGCGCCCTGCTGATGATCCCGGTGGGGCTGGTGGCCAAGCAGCCCGACCTGGGCACGGCCATCCTGATCCTCTCGGGCGGCCTCTACGTGATCTACTTTGCCGGCCTGTCATGGCGGCTGATCCTGCCGGTGCTGTTGATCGGCGCCATCGGCATCACGGCCATCGTGGTCTCGGCCGATCTGATCTGCGAGGACGATGTCGTCTGGCCGCTGCTGCGGGAGTACCAGAAGCACCGCGTCTGCACCTTGCTGGACCCGACCAAGGATCCGCTGGGCAAGGGCTTCCACATCATCCAGGGCATGATCGCCATCGGCTCGGGCGGGCTCACCGGCAAGGGCTTCATGAACGGCACCCAGACGCACCTGGAGTTCATCCCCGAGCGCACCACCGACTTCATCTTTGCCGCCTTCTCCGAGGAGTTCGGCCTGCTCGGCGTGCTGGGCCTGGTGGGGACCTTCACCTTTGTGCTGATGCGCGGGCTGATGATCGCCGCCGAGGCGCCGACCATGTTCACCCGGCTGCTGGGCGGTGCGCTGACCTTGAGCTTCTTCACCTATGCGATGGTGAACATGGGCATGGTCAGCGGCATCTTGCCGGTGGTGGGCATTCCGCTGCCCTTCATCAGTTACGGCGGCACGGCCATGGTCACGCTGGGCCTGGCGCTGGGCATGCTGATGTCGATCGCCCGCAGCCGGCGACTGATGCAGAGCTGAAGGCCAACCCGCCCGGCGGCGTCAGTGGCCGGCCGGAACGCGCTTGACGCGCACGATCGGAAACCGGCAGGTGATCATGGTGCCGGGCCGGTCGCTGCCATGCGGGCCACTAGGCACCAGCACGGCCTCGCGGGCCTGCTCGATGATGATTTCGGCATCGTGCTTGTCGGCGATCTCCTTGACGATGGCCAGGCCCAGGCCGCTGCCGTCCACATCGGTACCCAAGGCGCGGTAGAAGGGCTGAAACACCAGCTCGCGCTCAGCCAGCGGAATCCCGGGGCCGTTGTCCTCCACCTGCAGCACCAGCACCTGGCCGAACGGGTCGGCAAACACCCGAACCGTGACCGTGCCGCCCTCGGGCGTGTATTGCAAAGCGTTGTCCACCAGGTTTCGCACCAGCTCGCGCACCAGCGTCGGCTGGCCGACCAGACGGGGCACCGCATCATCGGCCTCGGGCCCTTCGTAGCCCAGGTCGATGCGCTTGTCCATGGCCTTGGGCACGAAGTCGCGCACGGTGTCGGTGGCCAGACGAACCAGGTTGTATTCGGTCTGGCGTCGCGCCTGCTCTTCATCCTCCGCGCGGGCCATCGACAGCAGCTGGTTCACCATGTGCGCCGCACGCTGGCTGGACAGGGCGATCTGCTGCAAGGATCGCTTGACCGAGCGCGGCTCGCCGCCGGCATCGATCTCGCGCTGGGCCAGTTCTGCCTGGGTGCGCAGGCCAGCCAGCGGGGTCTTGAGCTGGTGCGCCGCGTCGGCCAGGAAGTGCTTCTGCGAGCCCATCGACTGATCCAGCCGGGCCAGCAGGTCATTGATCGAACGCACCAGCGGCACCACTTCCTCGGGCGCATCCCGCTCCTCGATCGGGCTCAGGTCGTGACTCTCGCGCCGCCGGATCCGCTGCTGCAACTGGTTGAGCGGCGCGATGCCGCGGGCCAGCGCAAACCACACCAGCAACACCGCCAAGGGCAGGATGACGAACTGCGGCAGGATCACGCCCTTGATGATCTCGGTGGCCAGCCGCGAGCGCTTCTGCAGAGTCTCGGCCACCTGCACCAGCATCACTTCGGAAGGCTCGCCGTTCAGATTGGCCGGCCGGAAGCTGGCGATGCGCACCGGCTCGTTGCGATAGTCTTCATCCCGAAACGACATCTCGTCGCTGACCGGCTCCTCGGCGGCGGGTGCCGGCAATTCACGGTCACCGGCCAGCAGCACGCCACGGGCGCCCAGCACCTGGAAATAGACCCGGTCCACGTCGTCGCTGCGCAACAGCACGGCAGCGGACTCGGGCAGCCGAACCGGCCGGTCGGGCTGAGCCGCCATCTCGATGGTCATCTGGCGTGACACCATCCGCGCCAATTGCCCCAGGTCGCGGTCGTAGGGGCGGGCGGCAATGTTCTGCGCCACCAGCCAGGTCAGCGCCACGCTCATCGGCCACAGCAGCAGCAGCGGGGCGAGCATCCAGTCCAGGATCTCGCCGAACAGCGAGCGCTGCTCACGCAAGCTCATGCGCGGGCGCCCCCGGCCAGGCCGCCGCCGTCAGGTCGCAACGATCTTCTCAAGGCAATAGCCCAGGCCGCGCACGGTGGCAATCCGGATCGGGCCCTGCTCGATCTTCTTGCGCAGGCGGTGGATGTAGACCTCGATCGCGTTGTTGCTGACCTCTTCACCCCACTCGCACAAGCGCGCCACCAGCTGATCCTTGCTGACCAGCCGACCCGCACGCTGCAGTAGCACCTCCAGCAGGCTGATCTCCCGGGCGGAGAGCTCGATCATCTGCTCGTTGATGTAGGCCACCCGACCGGTCGCATCAAAGCTCAAGGGGCCGTGCTTGATGATGCTCGAGGCCGTGCCCAGCCCGCGCCGCGTGAGGGCGCGCACCCGGGCTTCAAGCTCCTGAAGGTCAAACGGCTTGGCCATGAAGTCATCCGCGCCCAGGTCCAGGCCCTTGACCCGTTGCTCCACCGAATCAGCCGCCGTAAGGATGAGCACCGGTGTGGACGTGCCACGCGCCCGCAGCTTGCGCAGCACCTCAAGACCGTGCAGCTTGGGCAGCCCCAGATCGAGGATCACCAGATCGAACTCGTGCGAGGCCAGGGCGGCGTCGGCCTCGCTGCCGCTGCCCACCTGATCAACGGCATAGCCGGCGCCCCGCAGAGAGCGCAACAGCCCATCGGCCAGCACCTGGTCGTCTTCGGCAATCAGGATTCGCATCGCATTTGTCTCCTCGAACCGACGCCAACGGCCGCCAGTCCTTCAATTCTAGGAGCCGCGCAACCCAGGCGCCATTGACGACACCCCGGTACTGTACGAATATCCAGCTTCTGCCATAATCGGCCATCCCACTTGGAGACCCGCATGACGACCCCCGCCCCCGCCAACACGCTCAATCCCGAAAAAGCCAAGGCCCTGCAGGCCGCGCTTTCACAAATCGAAAAGCAGTTCGGCAAGGGCTCGATCATGCGCCTGGGCGCTGGCGAAACGATCGAAGACATCCAGGTGGTGTCCACCGGCTCGCTGAGTCTGGATGTGGCCCTGGGCGTGGGCGGCCTGCCGCGCGGCCGGGTGGTCGAGATCTACGGCCCGGAGTCCTCGGGCAAGACCACCCTCACCCTGCAAGTGGTGGCCGAGATGCAGAAGCTCGGCGGTGTCGCCGCCTTCATCGATGCCGAGCATGCCCTCGACATCCAGTACGCACAGAAGCTCGGCGTCAATCTGCAGGAACTGCTGATCAGCCAGCCCGACACCGGCGAGCAAGCCCTGGAGATCGTCGACTCGCTCTGCCGCTCCGGCGCCGTCGACCTGATCATCATCGACTCGGTCGCTGCGCTCACACCCAAGGCCGAGCTGGAAGGCGAAATGGGCGACTCGTTGCCCGGCCTGCAAGCCCGCCTGATGAGCCAGGCGCTGCGCAAGCTCACCGCCACGATCAAGAAGTCCAATTGCATGGTCATCTTCATCAACCAGATCCGCATGAAGATCGGCGTGATGTTCGGCAGCCCCGAAACCACCACCGGCGGCAATGCGCTCAAGTTCTACGCCTCGGTGCGACTCGACATCCGCCGCATCGGCTCGATCAAGAAGGGCGAAGAAGTCGTCGGCAACGAAACCCGCGTCAAGGTCGTCAAGAACAAGGTGGCGCCACCCTTCAAGGAAGCCGAGTTCGACATCCTCTACGGTGAAGGCACGAGCCGCGAAGGCGAGATCATCGACCTGGGCGTACAAGCCAAGATCGTCGACAAGTCGGGCGCCTGGTATGCCTACAACGGCGAGAAGATCGGCCAGGGCAAGGACAACTCGCGCGAGTTCCTGCGCGAGAACCCCGAGCTGGCGCGTGAGATCGAGAACAAGGTCCGCGCCGCCCTGGGCGTGCCCTTGCTGAACCAGGGCGCGCCGGCCGCCGGCGCCGCCTGAAGCGGCTGCAGGCCGCCAGGCCTGCAAGCACCGCGCAGCCACCAAGCGCCAGATCCATGAAACGGCCGCCCAACAGCCTCAAAGCCCATGCGCTGGCGCTGCTGGCGCGGCGCGAGCAGAGCCGCTCCGAGCTGCGCAGCAAGCTGGAGGCGCATGCGCGCAAGCTCAGCCTGCATGCGGCTGATGCCAACGGGGCCACCGAGGCCGACGAGCGCACCGATCGCTACGGGCTGAGCGCCGCGCAGCGCGACGAGGTCGAGGCCGTGCTGGATTGGCTGGTGGCCAACCGCTATCAGAGCGATGAGCGTTTTGCCGAGAGCCGGATCCACGCCCGGGCGGGGCGCCACGGGCAGGCCCGCATCCGCATGGAGCTGAGCCAGCACGGACTGAGCCTGGCGCCCGAGGCCGCCCAGACCTTGCGCGAGACCGAGCTCAGCCGAGCCCGCGAGGTCTGGCGCAAGCGGTTTTCCGAACCCCCGGCCACGCCCGAAGAGCAGGCCCGGCAGATGCGCTTCCTGGCGGCGCGCGGCTTTGCGGGCGACGTGATCCGGCGCGTGGTGGGCGGGCGCGAAGACTGAGTGACCGACTCGGCATCCGCCCGCGGGCCACATGCTGCAATGCAGCACGCATGTTAAAGTCACAGGCTGCCTTGCACTGGCCCAGTGCGCGCTCACACATGCCGCTTCCACCCGCTGACGCCAACCGCCGACTCCAGCACCATCGCAAGATCAGTGTGGAGGCGTACTCGCGTGATGACGGTCTGTGGGAAATCGACGCCACGGTGAGCGATACCAAGACCCACGAGACCAAACGCGTCGGTGGCATCCGCCCTGCCGGTGAGCCGATCCACGACCTCAAGCTGCGGCTGGTCGTCGATACCCGCATGAACATCCTGCAGTCCGGCGCCGAATCGCGGTCCGTGCCCTATCCCGGGCATTGCGAGGCCCATGGCGATCGCTATGCCCAGCTGGTCGGACTGAACCTGCTGCAGGGTTTCCGCCGCGCCGCCACTGAGCGACTGGGCGGCGTGCGCGGCTGCACCCACATCACCGAGCTGGCCGGCGTTTTGCCGACCGCCGTCGTCCAGGCCATGGCCGCCACCGTGTTCGACCCGCAAGGCGAGAGCGGCGTCCAGCCCTTCCAGCTCGATCGCTGCCATGCCCTGAGCCTCGAAGGCGAAGTCGTCCGGCTGCACTATCCGGCCTGGTTTCGTCAGCCTGGTGCCAACAAACTGTCGCAAAATCCGTCACCGGAGATTCTGGCGGCCCGTCCTGGTGAGCCGGCGGATGCGGCTCCATCCCCTTTCGTTCTGAACTCACGAAAAGACCACCCATGAAGATCCACGAGTACCAAGGCAAAGAAATCCTTCGCCAATTCGGTGTGCCAGTGCCCAAGGGCATCCCGGCATTCAATGTGCAAGAAGCCGTCGAAGCCGCTCAGAAGCTGGGCGGACCGGTCTGGGTCATCAAGGCACAGATCCACGCCGGTGGCCGTGGCAAGGGCGGTGGCGTCAAGCTCGCTCGCTCGATCGATGATGTGAAGGCCCTGTCCGAGCAGATCCTCGGCATGCAGCTGATCACCCACCAGACCGGCCCGGAAGGCCAGAAGGTGCGTCGCCTCTACATTGAAGAAGGCGCCGACATCA